>JARGGF010000161.1 GCA_029210905.1 Bacteroidales bacterium
TGATTTCTAAATTCTTTTTGAAAAATATAAACTGCGTATCAACTTATTGTATGGGTATTTAGTAAACTTAATTATTGAAAAAAAATCAGCGAAATTTAATTTAAAAAAATATTTTAACAGCTTTCGTCCCATCTGTATTTCATTATTAGTAAGTGCCTTATTTCGTACTTTTGCTTCTAATGGAGCTTCTAATAGTAATTTTTTATTAATCAAGTAATTGAACTTTATATATTCATTTTGTTTATTACTAGTAATTATCTCTTGTCCTTCGTGTCTACGCCACCAAATTAAATCATTTTGAAATAACACTACTGGTTTTTTTGCACCAGCCCTTAGATTAAATTCATAATCCGATGCGACTCCATATTCCTCAAATTTACCAATGTCCACAAAATATTCTTTATTATAGATAGATGCACTTGGTCCCATAATAAATATACCCTTTTTAAAGTAATGCGTTTTATATGATTTTTCACTAGACCACAAGAAAGGTAATCGTTCGAAGCTTTCATAATTAAAGTAGCTAAAGCCAATGCCTGCTTCAGGAAATCGTTCCATTGCCTCAACCATTACTCCTAATCCATGCGAATAAATAATATCATCCGAATCCAAATATTTTATATATTTTCCCTTTGCATAACTAGCTGCTTTATTTCGATTCGGATAATCCCCAAGATTTTTTTCATTGATATAAACATTAATCCGTTCGTCTTTAGCTTCGTATGCTCTGGCAATTTCTACAGTATTGTCTTTCGAACCATCATCCACAATAATCAATTCCCAGTTTTGGTAAGTAGAAGCCAACACGCTTTCGATGGCTTCGGCTATGTATTTTTCGCGGTTGTAGGCGGTCATTAAAATAGATACAAGTGGCTGCTCCATGTTTTATATGCTCATATTATAAATGATTTTTCCTTAGTTAGTTAGTTAGTTTGTCTATGGGGAAAACTGCACAAATACAAAAATTTAAGTTGCTGATAATTAATGAATTATATTTTTACGCTGATTTACTTAGTTAGTTTACTTAGTTAGTTTGTCCTTCAATAAATCTTTTCCTTTTTTTGTAATTATGTATTTTTGGTTTTTACTATTAATATTTTCAGGAATTGTATAATTTAACCAACCTTTTTCAATCAAAGGCAAAATATTTTTATTGAAATTAAAAGTTTGGTTGCTTAATTTTAACAGATCTGTCAATATTTCTTTTCTACTCTTTGGTGATTGACAAAATGTTAAAATTGTATTTTCTTTTATATTATCCATGCTTTCAGGATGAATTTCCAGGACACAAAGAAAATACATTTTGTCTTTATCCATCATAAAAACTGGTTGAGGAGAACCATTTTCTTTCATTGCTTTTCTTATAGTTGGTATCCCAGTCCCTTTTGCTTCAGTTAAATTTAATTCCTTTAAAAAATTGCCAATCCGCCGGTTTCTGTAAACACGGGCTACTATCCGTTCTTTTTTTAACGCTTCATTGTCAACAGGGGGCAATGCTCCCGGATAACTTATTATTTCTATTTTGTTTAGGCGTATATGAACTTCAATTTGGTTCTCATGTTCATAACTCCGATGATAAACTGCATTTGCCAGTGCTTCTTCGATTGCTTCAAAAGGATAGTTATAAAACCTTTTAGCTTCGGCAATGCCAGGTTGCTTTTTCACTGTTTCTTTTATCACATTCGTATTGATAAAATCCAGTGCTTTTTCAAGCTGTTGATAAATTGAGCCCTTAAATTCTTTTTGGGTATATTCAATGCCATCATTGTCTTTGTATATGGCAATATCAATGTATGCTCCCGGAAAAAACTGCTGTGGATTTTCAGAAAACATTAATAACCCAACATTTGTGGGTCTTAAATACTCTGTTGAACCCTTTACTATTTGCATTTGTTTGCAAAGTTCAATAAATTCAATTTTATGTGCATCTTCAAATAATTTACTACCAACTTTTTGTAAGAATATCCGTATCAGGGGCAGGCTTAGGTTTTCAATTGTTGCATGGTGGTTTATTCTGTCGTCAAAAGGAACCTTTGCAGTTAATTCCAGCAATGTCCGCTCTTCTTCCTTATTGGCTTTAATCGTTTGTGAACCTCTTCTGGCATAATAGAATTTTTGTGCCTTTTTTCCAATATTTTCAGGTGCGGAGTAGGGACGATAATCTCCACCAGGACACCAAAGTATGATAATGTTTTTATCCTGGTATCTTACAGGTTCAATTACCGGAAAATAATTTGGATGGAGCCTTTTAGAAAGTTCTATTAGCTTTTTTTGGATGCTATCAAGTTGATTATCTTCCAGACCAAAAGGGGGCAAAACAGGTTTGCCGTTTTTTTCTTCAATTCCAATAACTATGTAGCCACCATTCCAGTTATTAATATCATTTGCAAAAGCACAAATTGTATGTAAAATGCTTTCTTCGTTCCATCCTTTTTTTAGTTCCAGTCTTTCCCATTCAACTGAATTTCCATTAAGCAATGTGCTTATGTTAACAGGTAGTGCCATTTAATTCTAAAATTTACTAAAAGTTTATGTAACAATTCACTGTAATCAATCCCAAGTCTTTATAGGTCGAAGCCAACACGCTTTCGATGGCTTCGGCAATGTATTTTTCGCGGTTGTAGGCGGTCATCAGTATGCTTACAAGGGGTTGTTCTTTCATAATTTACTTTGATTTTCCCTGAATTACACTAGGATTTAATTTTTTATAATAATTTTTGAGTATCTCTATTCCTTGTTCATGATATTTGATAAATTCGTTATATGCTCTTTTTGTTGACATTAGAATGGTAATATTATGAAAAATCCATTTAAAATGCACTTTGAACTTAAAATTTCTAAAAACTATCAATGATAAATCCTTCAAGCGGTATTTATACACAGGAATATAACCAAAAATAAGATATTTAAAATACATTAAGGTAAAAGTACTTCTGTAAACATATCCTTTATCCTGAAAATGATAGTGCCACACCGAAGATCTTGCGTCATATACTGCCTTGTAGCCTTTTGAAATGGCAGTTTTCATCCAAAGCATATCCTCTCCGAATTCCATTTTTTCAAATGGTATTTCAATTAATGCAGATTTTCTATACATGGTATTTACATCATCATAAAAAATTTGCTCATCCTGTTCTTTTCCTGATAATTGCAAATATTCTACAGGATTTTCAAAATATATCTCGATTAAACGGGGTTTGCTCACAGGCCTGTACCATTGATGAGGGTTAATCCCTTTTTCATGTGGCACTACTTGCTGCCCAACCACTGCTACTACTTTTTCATCCTTAAAATGACTATACATTATTTCCAGCCAATTATTGTTTGATGCCCAGGCATCCTGCACTGTCATTACCACAAATTCGCCATTAGCCAATGATACTCCATAGTTTCTGGTGGCTCCATGGTTAAATTCTTCGGGTTTAATTTTGAATATTCTTATATAAGGGTAATCATTCAAAATTTCTAAAGTTCTGTCGATTGATCCGGAATCAATAATAATTACTTCTGATTGATTAAATAATGATTGGATTTTTATCGCATCAAGGCATTTTTGAATGGTTTTTTCACCATTTTTTACAGGGATAACTATAGAAATCAAAGGTTTTTCCACAGTTTAAAAAATTAACTTAATTAATATGCCTCTAATCCTTAACTTCTTAACTACAATATTTTCTGATAACCAAGCCTTACCCAATAAATATATGAGAAAATAATCCCTTGAAGTGATTATTTTTTCTTTTTTAAACCTGATTAATGTATCAAAAAATAGCTCCTGAAAATCTTTAATTCTTGCAATTAAAAATCCTTTGAGCAAATTAATATACGCCTTCCTGATATTTTTCAGGTAATTAGTATATTTACTTTTGTTTAAGTTTTTCTTTTTAAAAAGCTCAAAAATTGTTTGAATAAAATATATACGCCCTTTAATCGATAATTCATAAAAATATTCTTCCTTTTCCTTATTAAAACTATTCTGTCTGTAAAAACAATCCGGTTTAGATTCTTTTATCACTTCGAAATTAAGTTCATTTAACAACGCCCTTGTGTGCAATTCAGGGTCTTCCATAATAATTAATTCCTCATTAAACCCTCCAAGCTTTAAAAATGATTCTTTCTTCCATATGGGAGCCATTGTCTGCCATGGATTTTCATTTCGTAAGAACATACTTAGATAATCATCTTGATTCTCTCCATATTTATTAAATATTTCTGATAAATCACCGACTTCATTCTTAAAAAGTTCCTGTTTAAAGACTGCAAAATCTAGCTGTCCTTGATTATCTATATAATTTATTCGCTTTTCAATACAAAAATTAGCCAATAAATCATCAGCATCCAAAAAAATCAAATATTCACCTGATGATTTTTCAACGCCTATATTTCTGCATCGTGAAGGCCCTTTAGCTCCGTCTGTTCTATAAAATATATGAACTCGAACGTCAAGAGCGCCTGTTTGTTTTATATATTCATCTCCACCATCTGTTGAGCCATCATCAACTACTATCCATTCCCAATTTGAATATGTTTGGCCTTTAATGGATGACCAAGCTTCTTTGATAAAGTCAATCCGATTAAATAAAGGTGTTATTATGCTTACTTTCCGCATTATTTAGAATTCATTATCTGATGATATAAAAGCTCATGGTCCTGACCAACCTGGGAAATATTCCGAGGTGGCTTGATCGCAGATTTAAGACGTTCCCAAATTGAAAAATCATTAAAAATTCTACGAAAAACAGAACTTATCTCTTCCTCCTTGTCAATATTGATCCTTAAACCATTTACATTATGTTCAACAAAATCAGGGATGTGTTGCGATACAATTGATGGAACCTGACAGGCAAAAGCCTCATGGATGGCTCTTGGGGCTGTGTCCCTTATCTTGCTAAATAAACATAACCAATGTGTCTTTTCAAGTTCTTCATATACTTGTTCAGTCGAAAGGTTATATTTTAATTTAATTTTTCCCTTGAATTTGCAATTATTCATAACATTCTCAAAATGAACCTTATCTTCATTCTGTTCTATGGAAATTATATTCAGTATAAAATCTTGCTCACTAAAACAATTCAAAGTTGAAATAAGTATATCAATACCTTTTTCAGGCGAAAAACGGCCAATAAAGGTAAAAACAACAGGAAATATAGAAAATAACTTATTTTGCCTTATTTGATAGTCTATACCTTGTTTAATTTCAGATATATTCCTAAAATTATTAATTTGAAAAGCTTTTGTTACCCAGTTAGAAATACTAATTACAGCGTCAGTATATTTTGCGGTTCTTTTCAATTCCTTCTTTTTTGCATTAGCTCTATAATAATAAGTAGAAATTTTTTTAGGATAATAATTAAGAACTGAAAAAAATTCAGCTACAAAAGAAAAAATATAGGCTTCTGGAGGCGATTTGATTTTATAACGTATTAAATTACAAGACTGACACTTAATATTTAAAACCCGACTATTGCAAACATATTTTCCTTTTTGAACCAATTCACCATTGTTAATACAAAAATTATTTGCTAATCTTAGTGTATAAATTGTTTTGACCCCAAGCTCTTTAGCTGCTTTAATATGGTAGGAATTCAATGCAGGTGAAAAGGACTGTAAATGTAAAATATCTGGCTGTAATATCTCAAGCATCCTTTTAAATGATGGTAAGTTCGATGTTTCTTTTAATCCAAATGTTTCTTCTTTTGGAAAAACTAAAGGGGAATTAAAATATCTGATATTTATATTCTCAATCCAGTTGATGTTCCTTTTTCCACTATCATCCGGAGTTAATATTGTGATTTTATAACCTTTTTCACTTAAATATCTGGCAAGTTGAATAACCGAGTTTTCTGTTCCACCATTACTGTATGGAAAAAAGGATTCAAGAGCCATTATAATGTGAATGCTACTCTTCATATTGTTTTATTCTTTTTCCTATCTCTCGACTAATTTTAAAACCTGATTCTTTAAATAAATGATTACCATCAGTTGTTCTATAATCAGAATGCCTTGCTGAAAAATTTAAATATTGAAGATTATATTCTTTCGCCAATGTTTCAATTTTCAGATCAAAATCAGGCATAAATTCTTGTTCTACATTATATATAAACTCATGTACAGGAAGGCGTATCAAAAACACCTTACCATGTATTAGACAAAACTCAATAGTCCTCCTTAAAAAAAAATATCTTTTCGGAGAAAATAATAAAGTTTGTAAATGACCTCCCGAATAGGCTTTTAGGTTCTTATCTAATCTTTTCATAAAAAAAATAGAATCCATTGGTATAGAAATTTCTAACCATCCATTATCATGAAGCACCATTGTGCTATCATCTTTGTTTGATAAACTTGCCCATCCATGATTATAGTTTTTTATTAAATATTCATAATTAACTTGCAAATTCACGAAAAACATTTTACTTAATAAACGTTCATTCTCACGAAATTTTTTTTGATTATCATTGATATTATTTTTGTTTCTAGAAATCGTCCAAGGGTTTACACATATTAAAAATAAACCATTTTTAGATTTGTTTTTTACTTTCTTCTTAATCGCATTTAAATAAACAGGGCCGTAAGGTGAATCATCTAAGGAGAATGCAAAATTGAATATTTCATTTTCACAAACATTTTTTAGCTGTTTTTCAACAATTGAGGGTATAATAGCTTGGCTGGCTCTTGAAGAACCAATAATTAATGATTTTTTCCTTGAGGATGTAAATTTCCGATAAAACGGATCTGTTAATCCATCTGCAAAATAAGCAGCATAACCCAAGATAAATAGAAATGGAAAAATAAAGATAATTAACGATTTTAGTACAAATTTTTTCATTAAAATTGAAAATAGATGAAAGCTTGTTCTTCAAATAGACCAAAAAAGAAAATAACTCCAAATAATATATAATAAGAAATATAATTAATTATACTTTTATTTTTCTCCAAAATCTTTAATGGGTGCTCATACTCCTTTGTTAACCATTCTGTAATAACCATTAAAAGAATAAAAATAATTACTGGCTTCTTTAAATATAGCAAGGACTGTCCAGGGAATAAAAGCAAATTGTCAAAAATGTTGATTAAATATTCAAATGCGTCAAAAACGGTTTCTGACCGAAAGAAAATCCAGGCTAATGAAACCGTTAAAAATGTAATTACTCTTTTAAAGAATTGATTTGATATTTTTTTACTCTTCCCTTGTTCGAAAAAAATATTGCTCCGATGTCTTTCCAATAAAAATAGTGGAATATATAATAAAACATGAATTAACCCCCAAAAAATAAAAGTCCAATTAGCCCCATGCCATATCCCACTTATCATAAATATAATAAAAATATTTCTTACACTAATTAAAGTCCCTTTTTTGCTGCCACCTAAAGGAATATATAGGTAATCCTTAAACCATGATGAAAGAGACACATGCCATCTTCGCCAAAATTCTGCTATATCTCTTGAAAAGTATGGTAAATTAAAATTTCTGATTAGTTTAATTCCTAATAATTTAGAAGTTCCAATAGCAATATCTGAATAACCAGAAAAATCTCCATAAATCTGAAAAGAAAATAATATTGCACCAAGAATTAATGTAATTCCATTATAATCAACACTATTTTCAAATATAGGGTTAATTATTTGAGCACAATGATCCGCAATCACAACTTTTTTAAATACTCCCCACACAATTTGGCGCATGCCATCAACTGCCTGATTATAACAAAATTTCCTTTTGTTTTGAATTTGAGGCAACAAGTTAACAGCCCGTTCAATTGGTCCTGCCACTAATTGAGGGAAATAGGCAACATAAACAGCAAAGTTTAAAAAATTTTTTGAAACTTCTATTTTGTTTCTGTAAACATCAATTGTATAACTTATTGTTTGAAAAGTGTAAAAACTAATGCCTACAGGTAAAACTACATTTTTAAGAATGGTGAAAGTTGAAGAATTTATTGAAAATATCTTTTCTAACTCAT
>JARGGF010000162.1 GCA_029210905.1 Bacteroidales bacterium
TTAATAGGAACCATTGGCTTTGGCTTTTCAAGACCAGTTGCTTCAAACCAAACGGAAGAAGGCAAAGCCAAAAACCGCAGGGTGGAAATGAGGTTTGTGGATTAGTTTTTTGAAATGGAATTTTACAGATAAAAATTAAAAAACCGGAGAATTGGAGTCTCCGGTTCTTTTTATCATCATTGCATAAAACAATCTTCATCAATCTATCAATCCATCTTATCTAAACCCCAACGACCTCTTTTCCTTAGTTTCGTCATCTACTTTAATGTCTTGCAGATCAACAGCTGAAACCTGCGCCATCATACTTTCAGTTCTTTCTTCAGCTGGTAATGAGGCCATTCTAAGGTTCTGTTTTTTTACAGCCTGTTCTACTATTTTTCTTACAGAACGGGCATTTCCAAAGTATTTATCGCGACTGGCATACAATTGTTGCAGGTAAGCATTTAGGTGTTTCTCAGCAGATTCATCGGGTATTAAACCCTCTACGGCAAACATCGACAAGGCTATTTTATAGAGAGTATCTACACTGTAATCATAAAAATGCCATATTCTGTCAAAACGTGATTTCAAACCCGGATTTGCATGAAGAAATACATCCATATTGTCAGGATAACCAGCTGCAATTACTGCAAATTTGCCCCTTTCGTCTTCCATTGTTTTTAAAATTACCTCAACAGCTTCTTTCCCAAAGTCGTTTTGGCCACCGTCAGTCAGTGCATAGGCTTCATCTATGAACAACACGCCTCCCATGGCTTCGTTAAGCTTATCTTTTGTTTTTAGTGCTGTTTGGCCTACATAGCCTGCGATTAAGCCTTCCCGTCCGGTCTCAACCACATGTCCACGTTCCAATAAACCAAGTGCTTTATATATTTTACCTATTATCCGGGCAAGTGTTGTTTTTCCTGTTCCGGGGTTGCCTGTGAAAATGGTATGAATCGAAAACTTATTTAAAACATCTTTTCCTGTTTCACGATAATAACGAACCAATTTTACGAGATCATTTACTTCGTTTTTTATATGGTTCATACCGACCAACTGATTTAATTCACTGGTTGCAATTTTCAGTAAATCTTCATCGATTGGTATTCGTATCTCTTTTTTAGCCTGTATTGACTTTATGCTTTTTACATCATCTAATGTAATGGTAGAAAGCGTTTTGCTGGATAATTTTTTTACATTTGGGTTTTTAATTAACCGCAAGCCAAGGTTCATCTTTGCCTCATCAATAAGTGCATAGGCAAAACGTGCATTACCAAAGGTATGATCCCTGTCGCGATATGCATCAATCAATAGTTTGTTAATAAACTCCTTAGCATCAGGCATTACATTTACATGACGTTTTGTGGCTGCAAAATCTGCAATTGATATAAGCTCATCCGGCGTATAATCCTCGAAATGGAAATAATACTTAAACCTTGATTTTAAACCTGGGTTAAAATCGGTAAACATTTGCATTTCTTTTGGATACCCTGCTGCCATAATTGCAATATCACCAGGCCCATCAGACATTTCTTTAATTAATACTTCTATCACCTCACGGCCATAATCTTTAGTGTCTTCCTTTGACCTAACCAAGGCATACGCCTCATCAATAAACAAAATTCCACCACGGGCTTTTTCAATGTTCTCTCTTACTTTTGGCGCAGTTTGACCAATAAATTCGCCTACTAAATCAGCCCTGTCTACTTCATGGACATGGCCTTTGGACAGGAGTCCCATTTTTTGGTAAATCTTTCCTAGAAGCTTAACGACTGTAGTTTTACCTGTGCCCGGATTCCCTGTAAAAACACTATGCAGCGAAATCTTTTCATCGTCCTGCAATCCCTTTTCTTTTCTTAGTTTAAGAAATTCAATATAATCAATATGTTCTTTGATTTGCCCTTTTACGTTCTCAAGACCAATAAGTTCTTCAAGGCTTTGCATTATTTCTTCAATACTCTTTTCCTCTTCTTCGGTGCTTTTGGTAATTGATACATTTAGCTCAGAATGTGTTGTTGTGCTGAATTTGCTTGTACCAACCACATCTGCTTCCCCCATTTCAAAAGGGAGGGCAGCAACAAGCGTATCCATAAATACAAATTCAACAGTATATTTATCATCCTTCCATGAGCCCGGCTCATCATTGCCCCACCCACGCTGATAAGTAAGCATGCTGCCTTTTTTATCTTTATCAACAAAATAAAGACTTTCTATCTGGGCTTTAAATTGCCCTGCATCATCGTAAAAGTTTAAGAAAAATTCAAAATTCCAGTCAGAATTTGTTTTGTTTTTGATGTTCAGTTCAACCCAAACGTATTTGGTTTCGGTTTTATTAAATGCTACCAAATAAGTTTTATTATCCTTTTTCCAGGCATCTGAAGGTCCGGTGTAGAATTTAATTGAATCAATATCAAAATAAGGATTGTTCTTAATGGTAACCTCGCCAACATCCTCAATAAAGAATTTCTGAGAGCCGATCATTTTACCATCAATGTAAGCTTCAACAACGTAATCTCCTCGTTTCCAGAATCCTCCTTTGTTTTCAACGCCCCAGCTTTTGTAAACCTGTACCTCGTTCTGATCTTTTTTTATATCCAAATCATCATCAAGGGAACAAATTTCTTTTCTCTTTCCCCGCTGAACATCAAAGGCTTTTATACTCACCTTTCCTTTCCAGTCTTCCTCATCGAATAATTTATTGTAAAAGGTGAGCTCCCATCTTATGTAGCTGACCTCAGCTTTGTCAAAAACCCTTCTATACTTTTTTGTTGAATTAGCCATCCATTCGGCAGAAGAATACACTTTCAAGGATTTAAATTTGAAAGGATCTCCGTATTTATAATCATCTTTTGACATAATTGAGTTTTTAAAAATTGGACTATATTATTTCCAGTGGAAACAAAAATAAATAAAATGATGAATAAATTAGGATATTTTGACAAATAGAACATTAATTTTACTAAGGGGTGCATATCCTTGTCTACTGAATCCTTTTACTTTTTGAGTAAGCTTTTATTGTAAAGTTGTTTTTGTATACAAATAGTCAAATTAATCTTTAATTTGTTATTTTATTGTAGTATTTTTCGGCCTTTTTTTAAATATAATCATATGTTAAAAGAAATTAGTTACAGCATTCTTTTCTTGTTATTTGCAGGTAATTTGATCTCACAAAATGCAATTGGGAATAATATAATTCTTGAAGATGGTTATGAGAGAGTGGTTAACATAGGGTTAACAGCAAAAATACCGGATAATGAATTGGTGCCTATTATCAATGATAAGAAGGAAGTAATAAAAAATATCAATACAACTATTGATCCTCCAAAGATTAATGACGTTCGTCAAAATCCTCAGCAAATTATTGATTTGGAGTTAATTCCAAATAACCCGATAAAGCAATTGGAAACGACTTATGATAAGCGTTTTGATCTTAGTGGGATCACGCTTTTTAATGACAGGGTGTATGTAATTGCAGATAAAGAATGGGACAATCATATATACAGACTGGATACAGGTGCTACAAGTTTTAAAGTGATATCGGTAAGAGAATTGTGTATAGACTATGCCACTGATTTTGAAGGAATTGATCGGTGTGATGGTAAATTCTATCTGATTGATGAGTCGCGAAATAATGTATATATGGGAGAAATGATATCATGCGATTTAGTACAAATTCCTGTTGCCTGGGAAAAATTAAATATTGACAGATCAACCTGGGGAAATAAAGGACTTGAAGGTTTAGCTTATGATTGTGAAAAAAAACTATTATATTTGGGAAAAGAACGAGAGCCCAGAAGAATTTTTTTAATTAATCTTACGAATAATGAAATTTCTGAACCTTTTGCAGATATTATAAATTCTGATGAAGTTGGTTATGATATTGGTGACATGAAATATGAAAATGGGAATTTATATATTCTTGAAAGGGGCAGAGGCCTGGTGACCAGGATTGATACGAAAACAAAACAATTTTTTTCCGTTTCTTATCAGCAAATTGTTTTAAAAAACAAACAGCGATTGTATAATAATTCAAGCTATAAATTTGGTATGGCCGAGGCACTTATGCTGACAGAAGATCAGATTTGGATAGGACTTGATAACAATGGGGATGAGGTTTCAGATTATGGTAAATCTATCGGGCTTAAACCCGGCAACAAACCTGTAATCTTCATTTTTAAACGTCCACAAGGTTTTTAATTTAAAGTACAAAAAAATATATATGAATTTACAGGATTATTTAAACTTATTTGGCGTTAGCCAGGAAACTATCAGGCAAGTAATTACAGAAGGATTATCTAAAGGTGGAGATTATTGCGACATTTTTTTTCAACATTCAAGTTCTGATTATATAGGACTTGAAGATAATGATGTAAACCGCGCCCATTCTAACATTGATTTGGGCGTAGGAATCAGGGTGTTAAATGGAAATCAGACGGGTTATTCTTTTACCGAAGTGATTGCACCTGAAACCATGAAAAAAGCTGCACATACTGCTGCAAATATAGCCAATTCAAAAAGCAGGCTTGAAATCCCTGTCTTTTCTGAGCACAAACCTGCTGATTATTATCGAATTAAAACTCCCTGGGAAAAGGTTGAAATAGATCAGAAGATTCCATATTTGCAGAGGATTAATCAAAAAGTTTTCAATTTAGATAGTAGGGTAATAAAATCGAAAATATCATTCAATAACAGCACTACCTATATTTTATTTGCCAATTCAGAAGGGCGGATTACCTATGATTATCAGCCAATGAGCCAGATTTCGGTTTCATGCATAGCTGAACAAAATGGTCAAAGGGAACAGGATAGTTTTAATTTGTCAGGAAGAAGGGGTATTGAGTTTTTTACTGAGTTAAATATTGAACGCCTTGCAAATGAGGCCGTTAAGCGCACTGTGGCTTTGTTTGAAGCGGGAAAACCTGAAGCCGGTGAAATGGAAGTTGTACTTGCAGCTGGTAGTTCAGGAATATTATTACACGAAGCAATTGGACATGGCATGGAAGCTGATTTTAACCGAAAGGAGATTTCTATTTTTTCTGACAAAATTGGAAAAGCTGTTGCCGAAAGCTTTGTAACCATTGTTGATGATGGCACCAATGCTAATGTCAGGGGCTCAATAAATATTGACGACGAAGGGAATGACACTGAAAAAACCTATCTTGTGGAAAATGGAATCATGAAAAGTTATCTGCACGACAGGTTAAGTGCTAAACACTATGGGGTTAAACCAACTGGAAGCGGCAGGAGAGAATCATTCAGGCACATGCCTTTACCACGCATGAGAAATACTTACATGCTGCCTGGTCCACATAAAAAAGATGAAATTATTGCAAGTGTAAAAAATGGGATTATGGCCGAAACCTTTACAAATGGACAGGTAATGATTGGCGGTGGCGATTTCACGTTTTATGTTAAATCAGGATATCTTATCAAAAATGGGAAAATAGAACGTCCGATTAAAGATGTAAATATTATAGGTAATGGACCTGAGGTGCTTAAAAATATTACCATGGTGGCTGATGATTTTCAAATGACCGAAGGAGGCTGGACATGTGGAAAAGATGGGCAAGGAGTGCCTGTCTCGATGGGACTGCCTACTGTAAAGGTGAAGCAACTGACCGTAGGGGGATATTAAATTTAAATTGGAACTCAGACATTAGAAATTTTAGAAAAATATAAAATATAGTGTTGTTTAATGTTCAGTTACAAAGCTGCAAGCAAACAGCATCCAGAAAAGATAAACAAGATGATGACAAAAACCGAAAAAGAATCCCTGGCCGATTATATTATTGATCTTGCAAAAAAGAATGGCGCTAATGAAGTGGCTGTTGATATAAGTTTGGAAAGTGAAGTTAGCTTGCAGTTTCGCGATGGCGAAATTGAGCAATTGCAGGAGTCGCAACAAAGCGGTATTTCCATTAAGGTGTATGCCGATCATAAATATTCAAGCCATTCTACCAACGATTTAAGAAAAGATGCCCTTAAACAATTTGTTGAGCGGGCCGTAAAATCTACCAGATATCTTACAGCGGATAAGTTCAGGGAACTACCTGAGCAGAAGTATTATCCGAAAAACCTAGGTAGGGATCTTAATTTGCTGGATTCTGATTACAAAAATATCAGTACTGAAGATCGTTTAAACATTGCCAGAGAAATTCATGATCTTGCAAAAGCTGAAAGCGATAAAATTATTTCTGTGGCTGCTGGTTATGGCGATGCCATATTTTCAAGTTTTAAAGCACACAGTAATGGTTTTTCAGGGCATAAAGAGGGCACAATTTTTTCAACCGGTGCAGAAGTTACTGTAAAAGATGACGATGCAAGACCAGAGGATTATTATTGGGTGCAAAGCCGGTTTAAAAATAAGTTTCCATCACCTGAATTTATTGCCAAAAAAGCAGCCCAGGGAGCCCTCAATAAAATTGGGCAATCAAAAATTAAGTCAGGAGCCTACAACATGCTGGTTGAAAACAGAGCTGCTATTAAGCTGATTTCTATGCTGTTATCCCCATTGTCAGCTTCAGCAATTCAGCAGAAAAGTTCTTACCTGGATGGTATGATAGGAAAATCGATTGCCTCAGAGAAACTTAATATTATAGATAATCCATTTATCACAGGTGGTTTGGGTTCCAGGTTGTTTGATGGTGAAGGCATAGCAGCAAAAGAGCGCACAATAATAAAAGACGGGGTATTGCAGCAATACTATATTGACAGCTACTATGGTAAAAAACTCGGTATGGAACCAAATGGAGGTTCCAGCTCAAATCTTATTTTAAATACAGGGAATCAGTCTGTTGATGAGATGATGAATAGGCTTGGAAATGGAATTTTCCTAACAGGATTTAATGGAGGTAATTCAAATTCTACAACTGGCGATTTTTCATTTGGTATTTCGGGGTTTTATTTTGAAAATGGGAAGTTGGCTAAGCCGATAAACGAAATGAACCTCTCCGGAAATGCAAAAGATTTCTGGCAGCAATTGATGGAAGTGGGAAACGATCCTTATCCTTATTCTAAATGGCTGGTACCTTCACTTGTTTTCGAAGGAGTTAATTTTAGTGGGCTTTAGGCCGCAAATAAGTTTTTTTATTGCATTTGTATCCGGTTATTTATAGGATTATGAGGACTTTATATCGCGTCTTAGCTGGTTTATTGTTAATTAGTCAGACCCTTAGCACTCATGCACAGGTATTTTCTTTTGGTTTAAAAGGAGGTATCACATATGCTAATATCAGCGGTAACTACAGTTTAATAAATGAATATAAAACAGGGCTAAATTCGGGTGTATTTGCCAATTTTAATTTTACAAAAAATGTTGGTGTAGTTTCCGAAATTAATTACGAGCAAAAAGGGTTCAAATACAATAATGGTAATTTTAATAATCAAGTTTTGAGAATAAACGGAGAAAAACGATTTGATTATTTCACCATTCCTGTATTTTTTAAATATCAGCTTGGATCAAAGCTGAAATTCTATTTTAAGATAGGGACCTACATGGGTATTTTGCTTTATGCAAATGACAATGGTTTCCTGACTGATTATTCTACTTCACCGGAAACAACCTCACAATGGAATAATAATATCTATTTTGATACGCAGGATGTTGATATTGGTTTGTGTTTTGGCGCTGGTTTTCAGATCCCTGTTAATAAAAGAATAGGTATTCTTTTTGAAACAAGGTATAATAGTGGACTATTGCTGATAGAACCTGACAAAAGTTTTGTGGAAGAATATCAAAACAAGGACTTAAGTTTGAACTTAGGATTGGCTTATCATTTACTCTATTAATTGAAAGCATAATACTTGCGTGCGGAAAGTGCTAATTATTAACACTTTTTAGGTACTTTTTTTTTGTATATTTTACATTCTTATTGTATTTCTGAGATTTGCCTATTTAATAGGCCGTTTACCTTGTTCAGGGTTCTAATTTTTATACCATTGTTTGTTCTTAATTTTATTTTAT
>JARGGF010000163.1 GCA_029210905.1 Bacteroidales bacterium
GAGGCTCCAGCCTCCTAATCCAAAAACCTGTGTTTTTCTCTTGTAAAGTAAACCCCTGGAACCACTCATCATGTATTAAAACTATCACCAGAAATACTTAGCTCTATATGGCCACATAGCAATCCCACAAAAACAAAAAACAGCCCCATCTTGCAATTCTAGCATATAGCAGGTATATTGCATCAAGAAATAAATATTTTTACATAAAGCTATAAGGTAGATAAACCTACCTTTCACTTTAGCCGGTTGTTACCTTCTATTGAAAAATGAATAAACTGCTTACCATATTGACTCTTTTTGCTGCTGGTTGTTCTGAAATAAATGACAATTCAAGAGTATTTAATTTGAAGCATGACTTAGGACAAATTTCAATTTCATTAACATCTGAATTTGACACGGTTGAGACATGGATTAAGAAATCCGATTATCATTGTGGTACAAAACAATTTTACCGTATTGCAAACTCACGATTTGACCTTCATAAAAGTACTAATGAATATGATTTTCATCACTATTGGTTATTTCGGTCAGACCATGCCACCGATTTCGGAGCAAATGGTGCCACTTTGAAAGAAGTTACAATTATACAAAAAAATTAGTTCTCATTCTTTAAAATTCCTTTTCTTAATGATTCCCCTTTTAGATCTATTCTATGCGAAGAATTAACTATCCTGTCCAAAATTGCATCTGCAATTGTACCTTCGCCGATAATTTCGTACCAAACAGAAACAGGTATTTGTGAAGATATGATTGTTGACATTTTATTATATCTATCATCAATCATATCCATAAGCGATTCCCTGGCATGATTATCAAAAGCCTGTAAGCCAAAATCATCTAATATTAATAAATTGATTTTTTGCAACTTTTGAAGTTCTTTAAGGTAAGTGCCATCGACCCTTGATAATTTCAGCTTGCTAAACAAACGGGACGTGCTTGAATAAAGTACCTTAAGCCCATCCAGACAGGCCTGGTGCCCCAGGGCCTGTGCAAGGTAACTCTTGCCGACACCCGAAGCCCCGGTAATAATTATATTTTCTTTTCTTGTGAGAAAATCTAATGCTGCCAAGCGGTTGAACATATTTTTATCAAGGTTCCTGCTTGCCCCAAAATCAATTTCAACAATGCTTGCTTTTTGACCAAAACTGGCTTGTTTAATAAGCCTTTCAATCTTTAGATTTTGTCGGTTTTCCCATTCATGGTCTGTCAACAGGCCAAGGTATTCATCTGGTGTACTGTTGTTTATCTGGTTGTTTTTCATGTACTGTAAATGCAGGTCGGCCATTGCACCAAGCCGCATTTGTTTTAGTTTTTCAATTGTCTGGTTGTTGTTCATATTAAAAATTATTTAGTTTATTTATAGGCTGAAGCCCCATGTAAATTATCATGTTTTGGAATATGGGGTTTGTCTTCTTTTTCTATTCCCAAGGGTGCTTTGTCCTGGTTGTTCTTTAAAATATTACTGATACGCCTGTAAGAGCATGTTTCTGCATACAGTGCCCTTTGGCAAGCGTTATTTAATCTTTCTGAGCCATATGTGCGGTGGAGCTGGATAATGCCCATTGCCCGTTTATAGGCGGTTTCCGGATAATCACAATTGATAAAAACCTGTTCAATTATCGCCTGGACTTTTGTCCCGTGTTTTACTGCCATTTTTTTAAAATAATCGGGGCTCCAATCCGTATAAGCTTTGTGCGTGCTGCTTAAATGCTCTTTATTGGTAATGTATATCCCTTTTGATGGGTTGCGCCCATGTACCGCAATCCTGTCATGGTAGAAATAAACTTCAACGGTAGATTTGGTGTAATGAATGGTGGTTGTTTTTCCAATGTAACGATAGGGCACACTGTAATTACTTTTATCGGGAGAAAAATAAACATAACCAATCTTCTGTACTTTGGCCCTTGTGTAATCTTTTATCTCATATACAGATAATGGAAGTGGCTTTAGATAAGCACGTTCTATTGATTGGAAAAGTTCCCTTCGGCTTGCTTGTTTACGTTGGAATAATAAATTATTGTATTCTTCTAAACGCTTTTTTATTTCAATGTTCAGTCCTTTTAAAGAGAAAAATATCATTTCCCTGATTGGATAATAAATACGTTGATAAGCAAGTTGTACGGCATTTTCAACCAATGCCTTGTCTTGAGGGGAATAGCTCCGCGTAGGGTTGATTACACAATTGTAATGTTGGGCAAAATCTTTAAATGACCGGTTAATATCTGGCTCATATTTGCTTGCCCTGGTAACTGCAGATTTTAAATTATCAGAAACAATGGCTTTGGGCACCCCACCAAAATAAGACAAGGCATTGCCCATGCTTTGTACCATGTCTTCACGTTTCTGGCTCATGCTGGCCTCCACGTATGTGTATTGGCTATTAGGTAAAATGGCTACAAAAACTTCAACAGGGATTAGCTCTCCGGTTCCTTTATCTACAATTTGCAATTTTTTGCCTGCATAATCAATATAGACTTCTTTGCCAGCTTCATGTTCAAGTTTCATTGAACCTTTTAGTTTGGCATACTTTCGCTTGTAGTGTTCCAAAAATTGGGTGTAGCTATAGGGTTGTGCTGCCTGTTCTTTATACTCATGGTAATGGAACTGAAAAGTAAAACCTGGATGGTTGCGGCCTTGGTTTACTTTGTCAAAATAACTCACCAGCTTGTCAAACCTGTCATTTTTGATGGTGGTATGGGCAGTAAATAGTTCCTGCAACTTGCCATTTTCCATGGACAGCAGTTCATCAAAATCATATTCACATGCTGTAAAAAGTTTTAGGTAATTATTAACAGTATTGCGCGAAATGCCTAGCTGTTCACCTATTTTGCGGTTGCTAAAACCGTCTTTGTGTAAAGTAATAATCTGTTTTAAGTCCATCGGATCAAGTTTATTGGCCATATCTTTTTTCTTTGATATAGCATATTTTTCTTGATCTTCCAAAGTGGTACAGTGAGCCTGTCGAACTGTGGCACAAAACGAACCGATAATCGGTCGGTTCTATTTTTGCATAGTGGCACAAAACGAACCGTTCCTTGTTCGGTTCCCTCGCCACTCACTTTTATAAAATGGCACAGTTTGAACCGAAATCGCTGGCACTAACAAACCGAAATCACTGGCACAAAACGATCCGTAATAACCAACTATGACTCAGTTTTTCAATTTACTATTGTTCATGGCGCTTATCTTGAATGCATTTCTTCAAGTTTTCCAATTCAAAAATTATTGGAATCGATGACTGAAAATTCAAAGTCTGAAAATACAGTTGATCCATTACTGAAAAGTGAAATTATGAAAATCAATGGACGTGATTATGTAGTTATAGAACGAATTAGTTATAAAGACTCAATCCAAATTTATAATCTTTCATGCACAACACTGTTAAGGGACAGTATCGAGTTACATTTTGGGTTCATTTGTGCAAAATCTGACTGTGACGACTTTGTCAAAACGGCTAATGAATCAATTAAGACAATTAAAATAAAAGAATAGAAACAGAAGGTAATCGAGTAGATGGCCGATAGCCAAAGGCTATCGGAGCACCTCTCACACCACCGTACGTACGGGTCTCGTATACGGCGGTTCACTAAACAATGGGAAACAACGGGTAACTTTTGTATTTAGGTGCAACTTTAATGTACCAAGTAGTCAGGGCTTCGTAACCACGTTTAACTAAACGACTAATCGTTATAGTGGTTCCTAAGATAGGACTTTGGGCGATAGCCCAGCCTCCCATTCTACTCCTGCTCCATGCATAAGCTTGTCCTTGTTCTACACCAAGCTTGATAAGGTTTTTCCGTTTACGCTCAGATTTCTTCCAATGATGCCAGATACAATACCGCAGTCGGTTGCGAAGCCACCCATCTAACTCATTGAGTTTTCCGTGTATGCTTGCCAAACGGAAGTTATTAATCCAACCCCGTTGTACTTCCTTAAGTTTTTGTATCCGCTCATCGAAGCTCATAGGCGTTGTTTTACGGGTTAATTCCTTTAACTTGGCTTTGAATGACTTCCACCGCTTTTCTTCAACTACCAGTTGGTATTTGCCCTTCTCACCTTTACGGTAAGTCGGAACAAAACCATAACCAAGTATTTTGAAATTGATCGGGCGGCGAAGACCGCTCTTTTCCCTGTTGATTGGCAGTTTTAGCTTGTCCCGAAGGAAAATATAAATACTGTTGCCAATCATTCTGGCTTCTTGCTTGGTTTTGCAATAGATACTAAAGTCATCGGCATAGCGGACGAACCTAAGTTGCCGTCTTTCCATTTCAGTATCCAGTTCATGCAAGATGATATTGGACAATAATGGACTGATTGGGCTACCTTGTGGCACACCTTTTCTGCGTTTGACCAGTTTTCCCTTCGACCAGATGGGTACTCTTAACCAGCGTCTGATTAGTTGGAGCGTAATTGGGCATTTAATCTTCCGGTAAAGCAATCCCATTAACAAACAATGGTCAACTTCATCGAAAAATCCTTTCAGGTCGATATCAACAATGTGTTGATAGCCAGAATTGATGTAGTTCAATGCCATTGTCACTGCTTGGAGGGGGTTGCGTTCCGGTCGGAACCCGTAGCTGTACCTTGAAAACATATACTCGTGTTGGGGCATTATTACGCGACTGACGGCTTGTTGCAGCATCCTGTCTATGACCGTTGGGATGCCCAATAATCTCATTTTACCGTTGCCTTTAGAAATCTCTTTCCCTCTTATTGGCTGCGGGATGTAGTCTCCTTGACGTATTCGTTCCATAAGTCCCTCCCTGTTATTGTCAAGGTGGCCTTTTAGTTCTTTTACGCTCATTTTGTCTACACCTGCGGCCCCTTTATTGCGTACTACTTCGTAGCATGCCTGGGTAAGATTGCCTGCGTTTAATACTTTGTCAATTGTTTGCATACGTTTCCGTTTCAAAGTTCACAATTTCTTTCCTGTTGCATTTGCTGGTGGCTTCTGCCAATGGCAGATCCATTCAGCATGGCAACTGTTTAATGTTCAGCCCTTCGCACGCTTGTGAGTCCTCCGCTTTCAACCTGTTTTCGTTTAGGTTGCGGCTCGTTACTGCTTGTTACTATGGCCTCTGCTGACTTCTTGGCTTCTAGTAAAACGAAACTAGTCCAAGACCTCCCCTGGTAATAACTTGTTCCTTCCATCTATCCCTGTCGCATCTACATATCTACCCTTTTGGTATTCTTTGGGCTTTGCAATGATGTGTTTACTTACCCAAGTAAATATGCCTCATATGCGCCGGATTGGTAATACTGTGGAATATCTACCAAACCTACTTGTTCATCAGTACAGACTTTTGCCGGTTGGCTTCCTTCACTGCATACCTCGCGGTAAACCAGCTTGCCACTTGCTAACGCTTCAAGGCACGACCCTTGTGCGTAAGGGACTTTCACCCATCGGTCGCCATAGGCTTGCCGAAGGCGATGCCTCTGGAACTTGACCTATGTAATCTAAACATCCTGAAGGAGTTAAGATTAATTGCACACAAGCTGTTTGTATTTTAAGAAATATATTTGCAACTTGCAGATTTCTCAACAGCTTCCACAAGTGTGCGCTGCCGTTCATGCAGGGCACACACAAGAAGCTATACCCAATAAAAGGTGCATAGCAGGCTGAACAGGCAGTACTGTTCTGATTGTTCGCCAAATTTTTAATTTGGGTTTTTAGAATGGATTTTTAAGGTCAAATCAAAAATTTGGCTACTTTCGAACCGAAAGTTTTGTACATTTAAATCTTTTACTGGGCATAGCTCAGTCGTTAGCATTCATACTGGGACCGATACTGCAAATGAAAGGATAGATTAAAACAGTTGAAGTATCGATAAAATATCAGAAGCTATCTATTATATTTTTTAAACGAGTTGTAATATCTGACTTTTGAACGAATGTTTAACTAAAAAAGCAAAAAATGAAAAAGTCACTTAATATATTGTTGCACATTGGATTCTGGTTAATGCTTGGGGTTATATATTTCAGTCTTATAGACATCATTTTTTCTCTAGATAGGGCAGATTACAAATCTATTTCACGTTGGGAGGTCTTCAATGAGACTGTACCGGGAATTGTAGTAATGTCAATTCCATTTTATATTTTCTTTTTCTACACCAAATTGATAATTAAAAATGTAAAGTATTTAATTTATCCATTAATTCTAATGGTATTGTTTTATATCGGAAATGTAATTTGGGATGGAAATAATGCCGATAAATACATAGACTCGTTAAAGGCTGTAACGTTTATATCATTATTTGGTCTTTTAGGTGGGTTGTTTCAATTTTTTACTGATTGGTTTAAAAAGAATAAGTTAAAAGTGGAACTTGAACGTAAAAACTATGAGAGCAACTTTGCTTTGCTCCGTTCTCAAATTAACCCGCACTTTTTATTTAATACATTGCATAATATAGATACCCTGATTTATGATAATCAAGAAAAAGCATCTAAATCGTTGGTTAAGCTTTCAGATATTATGCGATACATGTTAAAAGAAGCAAAATCTGATTTTGTTGAATTTCAAAAGGAGATGGAGCATTTAGAGAACTATTTATCTTTGGAACAATTAAGGTTAAAAAACGACAAATTTCTAAATTTCTCAAAAAATGGTGAATACCAAGCAATTAATATTGCTCCAATGATTATGATTCCCTTTGTTGAGAATGCTTTTAAACACTCAGTTGACTCAATTATAGATAATGGAATAGTAATTAAAATCAGAATAGAAAACCGAGTTCTTTCTTTTGTTTGTGAAAACAAGTTTGATAAATTTGAGACAGATAAAGACAAAGTGCACGGTATTGGTTTAGATACTGTAAAAAAACGATTAGATTTGATTTACAAAAACAGACATAAGTTATCAATAAATTCGGACAACTCAGTTTTTAAAGTTATTTTGGAAATAGAGCTCAATGAAGATTAATTGCATTGCCATAGAAGATGAACCTCTTGCCTTAAAAAAGATTAAGGAATTTATAATGCATGTTGATTACCTTAATTTATTGGAGGGTTTTAACAATGCAGTTGATGCGATTGGATTTCTAAAGAAAAACCCTGTTGATTTGATATTCCTTGATATTCGAATGAAAAAACTATCAGGAATACAGTTTTTGGAATCATTGCAAATCAAGCCAAAAGTAATAATTACCTCTGCGTATGATGAATACGCACTAAAAGGATATGAATTAGATGTTGCTGACTATCTATTAAAACCGTTCACACTTGAACGGTTTTTAAAGTCAGTTGATAAGGTCTATAATCAGTTAGGTCAATTAGTTAGCAATAATTCTAATGATTACATCTTCATAAAAACAGAATATCGTATTGAGAAAATTGAAATTAAGGATATTCTGTACATTCAAGGAATGAAAGACTATTTGCAGATTCATACAACCGAAAGAAAGATTATGACTTTGCAAACATTCAAGAATATATTAGAAATATTGCCTCAGATTGATTTTCAAAGAATTCATAATTCATATATTGTATCAATTTCAAAGATTGAGAATATTGAGAGAAACAGAATCCGAATTGGAAAAGATTTGATACCGATTTCAGATAGTTATAAAGATAAATTTTATGGGATATTAAAAGAGAGAAAAATATTGTTATAAGCTGATAATGAATAAAGTACGCATGCTAATCGAGTAGATGGCCGATAGCCAATGGCTATCGGAGCACCTCTCACTATTTATCCCGTACCGATAGGTCGGGACCACCGTACGTACGGGTCTTCCCGATGAAAAATCGGGACAGGCAGTATACGGCGGTTCGTTGTGTATCAGCATAACAGCTCTTTTCACCTGTCAGGCCTTTACCTTAATTTACGGTAGGCTAGTAAACTCGAACATTTAGACCTCCATACAGTATTTGGGGCGACACAACGTTCCGCCCTTCAGTGTTTACTTCTTGTGTTGGATAGCCCGGCTAATACATTTCGCT
>JARGGF010000164.1 GCA_029210905.1 Bacteroidales bacterium
GAGCCACGACAGTTAATTACGATTACCGTGCCTGCTCTAAGTTCTCTCCATAAATCATTATTTGCAAACTGGACTCCACCTGCCCACGAATCTGCCATTCCATTGTTGAACTTTGTATCACGTAATGTATAATTAACCAAATTGATATAATCGGATACAACCAATAATTCAACCCATTCATCTGAAGGATTTTGAGCATTGTAATATTCGTTCACAACAACATCCTGAGATAAAAGAGTTGTTGAATTTACAATAATTAATATTAATATATATAATCTCTCAAGAAATGGATTTAGTGAAGGAAATTGAAAAGTTGAAGAAAGATAAAAAAGCAATTATACTTGCTCACTATTACGTAAGGCCCGAATTGCAGGATGTGGCTGATTATGTGGGAGACAGTCTGGGTTTATCGCAAAAGGCAGCTGAGACTGATGCTGAAATTATTGTGTTTGTGGGTGTTAATTTTATGGCAGAAACTGCTAAAATTTTATCACCAGGGAAAAAAGTTTTGTTGCCCGATTTAGAAGCCGGCTGTTCTTTGGCCGATTCTATTCCTGCTGCTGATTTTTCAGAATTTATCAGGCAACACCCTGATCATATTGTGATTACCTATGTAAATACCACTGCCGAAATCAAAAGCATGAGCGATATTTGTTGCACATCATCAAATGCAAAGCAAATTGTGGAAAGTCTGCCGAAAGATCAAAAAATAATTTTTGCACCCGATAAAAATCTTGGAAATTACATTAACAGCGTCACAGACCGCGATATGGTTCTGTGGGATGGTCAATGCCATGTGCATCACGAATTTTCTATAGAAGGCATCTTAGCGCTTAAAAGTAAGCATCCCGGGGCCAAGGTAATTGCCCACCCTGAATGTCAAAAACCTATTTTGCTGGTAGCTGATCACATTGGCTCCACTTCTGAATTGCTAACTTATTCACATAATGATGCTTGCAAAGAATTTATTGTGGTTACCGAGTCAGGCATACTGCATAAAATGAAACAAAAAAGTCCGGATAAAAGTTTTTACCCGGCACCATCTGATGATCCTAATTGTGTTTGTGCCGATTGTAACTTTATGAAATTAAATACCTTAGAAAAACTTTACCAGTGCTTAAAAAATGAAAGTCCTGAAATTTCTATCGATCCTGAAATGGGAAAAAAAGCTTTAATACCGATAAGGCGTATGCTTGAAATATCGGAAAAACTAGGAATATAAGTTTACTTAAATACTTGTATTTTAATTAGTTATAAGGTTACTAACAAGTACTTAACCGATGCTTGTTTATAATAAAAAACCCGCTTAATATGTTAATAAGCAGGCCTTACAAACAATTGGGCCGTGGTTTATTGAGCATTATCAGTATTGTTTTCAGATGTGCAATGCGATAAACCACAATTATGCCTAATATTGCAAAGGATTATGTAAAATTTATCAGCATGCTGTAATTTTCATTATTTTTATAATCTGAAACTTTTTCTGACTTTTTGTGAAATTAGAAAAGTTCGTATTAAATTTAAAGCTTCATTAAAGCTAACAAATATGGGGACAATTCGATATTTATTGGTGTTGATATTTCTTACTGCTATCTATCAACTATCACATTCACAGGCAAATAATGTTATACCTAATGGTTATAACAAGTTTTATTATGGCGATGGTCAAATTTCAAGCGAAGGACCAATGAGGGATGGTAAACCTGATGGTTATTGGAAAACATATTTCGTTAATGGACAAATTAAATCTGAAGGAAATCGTAAAAATTTTCAACTGGATAGTCTTTGGTTGTTTTATGATGAGCAGGGAAATATTACCAAGCGGATTAATTATAAAGATGACAAAAAAAATGGATACTACGAAGTTTATAAGCTGGTAAAAGATTCGGTAGAAAAAAATGTTTTAGTTGCTAAAGAGTTGTATATTAATGATTTAAAACAAGGTATTTCAAAATATTATTACGATAATGGCACTTTACATTTACAAATAAACTACGAGGATAACCGAAAAAGTGGCAACGGTATTGAATTTGATGAAAATGGTACCGTAATTAGTGAGTTAAAATACCGTAATGATATAACCATTTCTAAAAATCTGATAAACAGATACAATAGAAACGGAGAAAAAAATGGGACCTGGAAATATTTTTATCCTGATGGTAGTTTGCAAACCGAGGCGTACTACAAAAACGGAAAACTAAACGGTTATGTTAAAGAATATGATCAAAGAGGAAAGTTGTTATCGTCAAAAAGATATATTGATGGTGATTTATTTGTAGAAAAGGAAACCCCGGAAGAAAAAGTAATTGTTAAAAAGGAATATTATGATAATGGTAAGTTAAAGTCTGCGGGGTCTTTTAAAAATGATGTGCCTGTTGGTCAGCATACTACCTACACTAAAACAGGAAAAATTCTGGAATCAAAAAAATACAGTTCTACAGGTTGGGTACTTTCGAAAGGTATTATGGATAAGAGGGGCAAACGCCAGGGTGAATGGACCTATTTTTATAAAAGTGGGAAAGTAAAATCTGTTGGAAGTTATAAAAATGGCAGAAGAATAGGGGATTGGACTTTTTATCATGAAAATGGAAAAAACGAACAGATTGGAAAATATGACAAACGTGGAAAACCGGAAGGGCTCTGGATGTGGTATCATGATAATGGCAACGTGCTGCGCGAGGAAGAATTTGACCGCGGGATTGAAAATGGAAGGTTAATCGAATATTCAAGAGATGGAACCATAGTAAGCAAAGGTACTTATGTTGATGGACTTAAAGAGGATGCCTGGTATTACGATGTTGGCGACGAAATTCAGGAAGGGAGTTATAAAGCTGATTTAAAAGATGGTGTATGGAAACATTATTATCCCGATAAAACATTAAAAATGCAGGGTTCTTACGTAGACGGGGTGGAACAGGGCAAATTTAAGTATTATTATCCCGATGGAAAAATTAAGATGGAAGGCGAATACGCCATTGGTGAAAAACATAAAGAATGGAAATTTTATAATGAAGATGGCATATTGCGAACCAGTATCACCTATCAGCTTGGTGAGGAAATTAAAATTGATGGAAAAAAACTGACAGAGAATACCAGGTAGCAATTTAGATATTGAAAAATTGTATTTAATATAAAAGACTTTACCCTGTTGCTTTTTTGCAATGGGGTTTTATTTTGGCAGTAATTTATAAAAACCGTTATTGTAAAAATAATTAAGGATGTTTTCTTAAAATATTGATAAATAAAAAATTATAAATCTAAAATCTGAAAAAATGAACAATAAAAATAAATTTTTAAATAAAACCGTTATTCTATATTCAATAGTGTGTTTATTTACAAACTTTTTATCGCAAGCTTTTGGACAGCAAGAATACAGAACAATGACAATAAATAAAGATATTCAATTAACACGCCTGAGTGATTCATTTTATATGCATACCTCCTGGTTCAGCGCTCCTGGTTTTGGGCGATTTTCTTCAAATGGATTAATACTTATAGTTAATGGAAAAGCTCTAATTATTGATACCCCAATGGATAACCAGCAAACTGAACAATTATATAATTATATGCTTGATTCAATGAATGTTACTATAGAAACTCTAATTTCCGGACATTCGCATGAGGATTGTATGGGGGGCATCAGTTTCTTGCACAGCAAGGGTGTTCATTCCATTGCTCTTGATTTGACCAACCAAAAGTGCATAGAACAAAATCTGCCGCTTCCGAAACAATCATTTTCAGACAGTCTGATTTTAAATTTTTACGGTAATCAGGTAATTTGTAAATATTTTGGCCCCGGACATACCATTGATAATATTGTTGTCTACTTTCCTGCAGAGAGGATATTATTTGGTGGATGCCTGATAAAAGCAATAAATTCAAGAAACCTCGGTAATATAAAAGAAGCAAAAATAGATAACTGGGCTCAAACTGTTAAGCTGGTTAAGTTAGAATATGCTGATGCTAAAATTGTTATTCCGGGGCATGGAAGTTTTGGTGATACTAAATTATTGAGTCATACAATTGAGCTGGTAAAAGTGGAAAAACAAAAGGAATAATAAAAAATAAGATAATAACATCAAACCGTTATTGTAAAACTCAGTTATTAAACTAATTTTGTTAATAACTTTGAAACCAGATAATTTTTCTAAAGTGCAAAGAAACGAATCAGTTTTAAAGTTAAATTTTATAAAAAAAGGAGGGAAATGGTTATGTTTAGTATTTTGCAAACATATGACCGTTATTATAAATACTGATGTTGTTTGAAAAAATGTTTATTTATAAAGCATTGATATATAAGTAGATATTAATTATTATGAACATTATTTGATAATTAATTCCTATATTTATCCTGCTTAATAAAAATCTTATGGGAGTGGAAGATTATTTTATGCGCCAGATAAACCAATTAGGAAAAGTTCTGGGTAAAATTATTGCCGAGTTGCTTAAACTAAACAACCCTGCAATAGCTGGCGAAACCATCGAACTAATTAATGAGCAGCTTATTACTGCTTTAAAAATAGATATTGATTCAATAATAAAAATCCCGTTAAATCGGTTCATTATTACTTTTGAGAAGGATTATGAGGCAAATTTTTCAAATTTTGAAGATTTAGCGGAAATGCTTTACCAGGTTGCGCATTTATATGCCGGACAAAATGAAAATAATAAAGCACATGAATTATTCCTTCGGGCCAAATTACTTTACAATTTTCTTTTAAGCGAAAGCAAAACTTTTTCATTGCAATACAATCAGCGAATTGAAGATATCGAAACCACTATAAATAATTAATCACATTAATAACCAAGATCATGAAAAAAATCATTATTCTACTAGTTATTACTATCGCATTTTTGGCGTGTAATCAGAATCAATCTACTGATGAAGAGCAGTTTAATTCTTTCGCAGATAGCGGAAATTCTGAAAAAACAATGCCCGAAAAAGTATATTTTCCTTCTCTTGATAGCTTAAAAATCACTGCAAATCTGTACCACTTAAATGACAGCGCCCCGGTAATTGTTTTGTGCCACCAGGCAAGGTTCAATAAATTCGAATACGACGGCATTGCCCTAAAACTTCTCGGAATGGGCTACAATTGCCTGGCCGTTGACCAACGTTCGGGAGGGCCTATTTCCAGTCAGAAAAATGAAACATATCTTGAAGCATTAAAAAAAGGAAAATCAACTGATTATATTGATGCGGAGCAAGATATTATTGCCTCTGTTAATTACGTATCAAAAAAATACTCACAACCGGTTATTCTATGGGGAAGCTCCTATTCATCTACGCTGGCGCTTTATATCGGCCTTGAAAATGAAATTGTTAAGGCTGTTATAGCCTTTAGTCCAGGCAATTACCTGTCTGAAGCCAAGGGCTCATTAATTGATAAAATGAAAGATTTCAAAAAACCTTTTTTTGTTACTTCTTCAAAACCCGAGGCTGCTGAAGTGAAAGAATTGCTTTCGAAAGTGACCCTTTCTGACAAACAAGTTCGGTTTGTTCCTGAAAGTAATGGCAACCATGGCTCAAGAGCTCTTTGGGAAAGCCAGGAAGGGGCTGAAGAGTACTGGAAAGCTTTGTTAACCTTCTTATCGAAATTAAAATAATATTTTAAAAAAAGACAAAGATTTTGATCTGTTAAAATTTGCAGCTTCGTCATTTTTGATTTTTTTAATGACTCAATACTAAAATCAGGAATGAAGAGTTTTGAAATTAATAATCAAGAATGATAAAATAATTCTGCATATTTGTTTACTTACTTGTAAGTAAGTATCTTTGTATAAAGCAACATGAGTATAAAAATGTCATTAACACGGGAAAAAATTCTGGAACTAGGTGAAGATTTGATACTTACAAAGGGATATAATGCATTTAGTTACCAGGACATTTCAAAGGAATTAGGGATTAAAAATGCTGCTGTTCACTATTATTTTCCTGCAAAAGAAAATTTAGTAACCAGTGTGGTAAAAAATAATATCCTGCGTTTTGAAGAAATGGTAGATAATATGAATACACGTATGTTTGACGAAATCAGTCAGTTAGATGCATTTTTAAAAATATACGCAAAGAGTAATCGTGAAGAGAAAATATGCCTTTTGGGCTCGCTGGGTCCCGATTTTAATACCCTGGCGGAAATAACCAGGAAAGAATTACAAAAAATGTCGGTTAAAATAATTAACTGGTTATCAAAGCTTTTAAATAGTGGCAGAAAAAAAGGGTTGTTTAGTTTTGAGGGAGAACCCAACACCAGGGCATTGATGATTTTATCAAACCTGGTTGCCGGTCTGCAACTAGCCAGAATGATGGATAAATCAGATTTTAAATCAATACAATCTCAGATATTAGAAGATCTAAAACCATAAAAATCACATCCAAACTTACTTATTAGTAAGTATAAACCTTAAAATATGAAAAGAGTAGTTGTAACAGGAATTGGAACCATCAACCCTTTGGGCAATGATAGCGATACATTTTGGAACAATATGATGCAGGGTAAAAGTGGTGCATCTTTAATTGACAGGTTCGACACCACCAATTACAAATCAAAATTTGCCTGCCAGGTAAAAGATTTTGATCCACATAATTACATGGAAAAAGCAGAAGCCCGTAAAATGGATTTGTTTGCCCAATATGCCATTGCTGCAGCTGAAGAATGTATGCAGGATACTGGTTTTGATTCAGATAAATGGGACTTGGATAGGGTAGGGGCCATTTGGGCCAGCGGTATTGGTGGCATCCATACTTTCGAAGATGCAGTAATTGACATGTGCAAATGTGAAAATGAAATAAAGATGAGCCCTTTTTTCATTACCAAATTAATAACCAACATGGCTGCCGGATTAATTACCATTAGATATGGTTTAAAAAATGTGAGCCATGCTATTGTAAGTGCCTGTGCATCATCAAATAGTGCCATTGTTGATGCTTACAATTACATCCGTTTAGGAAAAGCCGATGCCATATTAACCGGAGGCTCCGAAGCCTGCATTAGTCGATCGGCCCTGGGTGGTTTTAATGCTTCAAGGGCATTATCTACCAATAATGAAAACTATTTAACGGCATCGCGGCCATTTGATAAAACCCGCGATGGTTTTGTAATGGGCGAAGGTGCCGGTGCTTTAATGCTCGAAGATTTGGATCATGCCTTAAAAAGGGGTGCTAAAATATATTGCGAAATTATTGGATCCGGCTTAGCATCAGATGCCTACCACGTTACAGCCACACATCCCGAAGGTCTGGGTGCCGAAAGGGCCATGCGCGAAGCCCTGCGCGAGGCCAATATGTTGCCCAACGAAGTTGATTATATAAATGCCCATGCTACGGCTACTCCTCAGGGCGATCCTTGTGAGTGCAAAGCCATAGGAAGGGTGTTTGAAAATTCACTCGACAGCTTAAACATCAGCGCCACCAAATCAATGACTGGTCATTTGTTAGGAGCTGCCGGTGCTGTGGAAGCCATTGCCGGAATTCTTTCCATCAAGCACAACAAAATACCGCCTACCATCAACTTTACCGAACTCGACGAGCAAATCAGCCCAAAACTGAACCTGACTGTTAATCAGCCAGTTGAAAAAGAAGTAAATGTAGTAATGAACAATACTTTCGGGTTTGGGGGGCACATTGCAGTATCGTTGTTTAAGAGGTATTAAGTCTAGGTTATCAGAACCTGATAAAAAGTGATAAGCTACTTTTTTAAGAAGAAGTGCTGTATGTTTTGGATAAGATGTAAGTCAAAGAATTGAAGAGTTTGGCGTCCAGGTTACAACTAAGCCATAGGCGTTCTCAAGAGCTTGCGAATAAACTTGAACGATACAGCGGCAGAGCAAACTTGGAACAAAAGAGGCAATTATGCGCCAGCAGAAAACCAATCGTGAGCATCGAGATTTGCAATTTGTTTTTAACTTGTTTATCACTTATTTTT
>JARGGF010000165.1 GCA_029210905.1 Bacteroidales bacterium
TTATCAAAAAATACAGGCCTTTTTACTGAACCTGCGGCTGCTGCAGCTTTTGCTGGTTTGCTCCATTATTATAAGCATAACAAAATTCAGGATGAATCTAAAAATGTTGTATTGCTCACGGGCAGTGGTTTGAAAGATTTAAAGTCTATAAATCAAATAATTAAGATGCCGGCTTCCATTTATCCTACCATAGAGCAATTAAACAAACTTGTTAATTCTTGACATTTCACTAACCTTAATGGTTTCTTTACTATTTTTGTCTCTTAATCAATTAATTTATAAATCATGAAACTCTTATCATTCTTTCTAATTTCGATTTTTATATTTTATGCATGTAATAGCAAACAGTCTGATAGTGAGAAAAATAATGATAGTTTATTAGTTGAACAAACTAAAGTTCCACCTGCTGAAAAATCGTATTTGATAAAAGAGAAATCAGCTGGGAATGTAAATATTGGCGAAGTTCTAACTGAGTTCCCTTATTTTAAATATGAGATTAAAGATAGTACCATTAATGAAGAAGGTAATCAGTACCAAAGGCAATGTGCTTTTGTATCTGAAGATGGTGAAATTCAATTATTTTTATGGCTCAACGACTCAAACATGGTAGATGAAATCAAAATCTTTTCCGGAAAATTTAAAACCCCCCAGGAAATAGGTGTTGGCTCATCATTGACAAACTTATTGGCCAGTAATGATGAAATTAAAATATATTATACCTACGAAACTGATCGTTTCTATGCTCAAACTAATAATCTAATTGGTTTACAGTTCAATATAAGTTCGGCTGGTTATAAGGGGAATAAAGAACAGCTTACTGAATCTGATAATGTTGTATTAAAACCATCGGAATTTAAAAAGGAAGCCAAAATTGAAAGTATAAGAATTTATTAAAATCAACTTACCTTTGTAATTTGCTAAATTTTTAGAGCAAAACATTATTGAAAATTAACAGATAAGATATTTTTTAACATGATAGAAATTAAAACCTTAATATTCAATCCTTTTCAGGAGAATACCTATATATTATACGACGAAACTAAAGAAGCCATAATAATTGATCCGGGATGCTTTTCGGGTAATGAAGAAGAAATTCTTGATAATTTTATCCTGGAAAACGGATTAAAGCCAGTTCGATTGCTAAATACACATTGCCACATCGACCATATTTTAGGTAATCGTTATGTTTCAAATCGTTATGAATTAAAACTGGAAGCTCATAAAGGTGATGAATTTATCGCCAAAGCTGCCCAGCAACATGGTATTTCTTTTGGCATACAAATGCCCGAACCTGCTCCTGATATTGATGTCTATCTAAATGAAGGTGAGCAAATTAAGTTTGGCAACTCTGTACTTGATATCGTCCATGTACCGGGACATTCACCCGGCAGTATTGTATTCTATAACCAAAAAGAAGGTTTTATGATTGTAGGCGATGTGCTTTTTAACGATAGCATTGGCCGAACCGATTTGCCCGGAGGCGATTACGATTTGCTAGCAAGTGGAATTAAGGGCAAACTTTTCCCTTTAGGCGATGATATGAAGGTTTATCCAGGTCACGGTCCTTACACTACTATTGGAAAAGAAAGAAGATCGAATCCATTCTTGTAAATTGGACAAACTTGTCATTTTGCAAAGGAAATGGCATTGTGCGAACAAAGAAATAACAAAATTAGAAGGCTTTTACTGATTATTAACTATAGCAAATGTGGTAAAACCTGCTGCAAGTCCGATCACTGAGCCTATTATTGCATTCTTAATACGTTTATGTTTTACTGATCTTTTGTAACCTAAAAGATATTGTTCATTATTGGTGTATTCCTGTGGAATTATCAACTTCTTTTTGTTGGCCTTTGTAAGACCTATGGTGGAACAATAGACACCCGATATTACTATAACATATACAGGATTAATTACAACAAAGGCTGCACCTGCCACTACCACTCCTCCTACTGTGGTAAAAGGACTTTTAAATCGCTGATTGGCATCATACTGACCCTGAACAAAAGCCCTCATTTCAAGCAAATTAAAAGCCTCATCATAAGTGCTGTCCTGCTGATAAATTATTACCTCGTTTTTGGAATCATTTATGATTGAAAAAACATCAAATTTCTCTATTGACTTAAATTTCCCCTTTAGGTTTTTGTATACAACAACTTCTTTGTTATCAAGCTTATAATCACCAATTTCAATTCTTTTTCCGTTGGTAAGCCAAAGGGTGTTTTGCGCACAAAGCGGCGTAATATTTAGTACTATAAAAAACAGGCTAATGATACTTATTTTTATCATGGTTTTAATAATTAATAAATTATTCCTTCAACAAGGATATATAACGCTATAAATGAGAATATTAGTACATGACTAAAATCATATCAATAAAATCCGATATTTTTAGCAATTTTATCATTTTAATATTTCCTTCTTTGTAATTTTGCAATCAAAAATATAACTAAATAAAATTTAAAAAAAATAAAGATATAAAAAATGGCAACAGATAAATTTATTTACAGACATAATGGGCCCAGAGAATTTGAAATCCCTGCTATGTTAGAAAAAATTGGGGTTTCATCTCTCGATGAATTAATTAATCAGACCATCCCTTCCTCAATCAGGTTAAAGAAGCCTTTACAACTTTCAAATGCACTTACAGAAAGAAAATATTTCAGAAGAATCAAAGAGATTGCTTCTAAAAATAAATTTTTTGAAACATACATTGGCTTGGGCTATTACGATACCATTACACCAGCTGTTATTCATCGGAATATTCTTGAAAACCCATCGTGGTATACTTCATACACACCATACCAGGCTGAAATTTCTCAAGGCAGACTGGAAGCACTTTTGAATTTTCAAACTATGGTTTGTGATTTAACAGGCATGGAACTGGCAAATGCATCTTTACTCGACGAAGGAACAGCCGCTGCCGAAGCCATGATTATGATGTTCAATACCCGTTCAAGAACTGCAGTTAAGGAAGGTAAAAATGTAATTTACATTGATGAAAATGTTTTCCCCCAGACACTTGCTGTGGTTGAAACCAGGGCAATTCCACTTGGTATTGATGTACGCGTTGCCAAATTAAATGATATTGAATTATGTGATAAAACCTTTGGGGCCATCATTCAATATCCTGCCTGCGATGGAAAAATCATTGATTACAAGTCGTTTGTAGAAAAAGCACATGCCTGTGAGTCGATGGTAGCAGTTGGTGCTGATTTAATGAGTCTTGCGCTTATCACTCCTCCCGGAGAATGGGATGCCGACATTGTTTTCGGCACCACACAGCGATTTGGTGTGCCAATGGGATATGGTGGTCCGGCTGCTGCTTATTTTGCCGCGAAAGAAAAATACAAAAGAAACATGCCTGGTAGAATAATTGGGGTTTCTAAAGACGTGCATGGTAATCTGGCTTTGCGTATGGCACTTCAAACCAGGGAGCAGCATATCAAACGTGAGAGGGCAACTTCAAACATTTGCACCGCTCAGGCTTTATTGGCCATAATGGCCGGAATGTACGCTGTTTATCATGGTGCTGAAGGTATTAAACGCATCGCTTTAAATATTCATAGCATCGCAAGTATTGTTTCCGAAGGACTTAAAAAGCTTGGCTTCAAACAAATGAACGATAGCTTTTTCGATACCATTAATATTGTTATCCCTGATCATGTTAAAATTGCAGATATCAAAAGGATGGCAATGGAAAAAACCATCAATTTCAGGTATATTGGATCCAAAGAAATTGGAATTAGTATCGATGAAACAACCAATTTGTTCGATTTAAATAATATCCTGGAAATTTTTGCAAAAGCAAATAACAAAAAGCACGAAGAAATTACCGAAATCACCGAAAAAGTGACTTTTGATAAAAGTTTCGAGCGTAAATCGGAATATTTAACACTTGAAGTGTTCAAAAAATACCGCTCCGAAACAGAGATGCTTCGTTACATTAAAAAACTGGAGAAAAAGGATATTTCTTTGACGCACTCCATGATTCCACTTGGATCTTGTACCATGAAACTAAATTCCTCCACCTCAATGCTGCCACTTAGTTGGCTGGAATTTAGCAGCATACACCCATTTGTTCCAGTAGAACAAGCAGCAGGGTACCATGAGCTGTTTAAAGAACTGGTTGATGATTTATGCGAAATTACCGGTTTTGCAGATGTTTCATTACAGCCCAACTCAGGAGCCTCTGGCGAATATGCTGGTTTAATGGTAATTCGTGAATACCATATTGCCAATGGAAATGGCGACAGAAATGTGGTGTTGATTCCTTCATCTGCACACGGCACCAATCCCGCCAGTGCTGTAATGGCAGGGATGGAAGTAGTAGTGGTAAATTGCGATAATAATGGCAATATTGATGTGACAGATTTAAAGAAAAAAGCAGAAGAACATAAAGACAAGCTGGCTGCTTTTATGGTAACCTACCCTTCTACCCATGGTGTTTTTGAAGAAGCCATTATTGAAATGTGCGGTATTATCCACAAAAATGGCGGACAAGTATACATGGACGGTGCAAATATGAATGCGCAGGTAGGTCTCACAAATCCAGCTATCATTGGGGCTGATGTTTGTCACCTGAATTTGCATAAAACGTTTAGCATCCCTCATGGCGGTGGCGGTCCTGGTGTTGGTCCAATTGGTGTAGCTGAACATCTGGTTCCATACTTACCCAAAAATCCTGTAATAAACACTGGTGGCGAAAAAGGAATTGCTGCCATTTCATCTGCTCCCTGGGGCAGTGCTAGTGTACTGACAATTACTCATGCCTATATTAAAATGCTTGGTGCAGAAGGGCTTACTGATGCTACCAGAATTGCAATTCTAAATGCAAATTATTTAGCAGCCGGATTAAAAGATTATTACGATATTCTATACAAAGGCAGCAAAGGCAAAGTTGCCCATGAAATGATTTTAGATTGCAGGGCTTTTAAAAATGTATCCGGGGTAACTGAAGCAGATATTGCAAAAAGATTAATGGATTATGGTTTTCATGCGCCCACATTATCTTTCCCGGTTCATGGCACTTTAATGGTAGAACCTACTGAAAGTGAGTCACTTCAGGAGCTAGATAGATTTATTGATGCCATGACAAGCATTTACAATGAAATTAAAGAAATTGAAGACAATAAAGCTCACAAAGAAGACAATGTACTAAAAAATGCACCTCACACTGCGGCTGTTTTGACATCAGACGAGTGGTCGCATCCATACAGCAGGCATCAGGCAGCATTTCCTTTAAAATGGATTGAAGATAATAAATTTTGGCCTCCTGTAGGAAGAATTGACGATGCTTATGGCGACAGAAACCTGATGTGCACATGCGCTCCTATTGATGAATATCGCGAAGGTTTGCTAAAATTTAATAACGATTAATCGAAAACCGGGAACTATCAGAATAGTGCCCATCTTTGGTTATTCTATTATCGACTAAATTGCAAAAGACTATCTGGAAATCCGGATAGTCTTTTTCTTTAAAATTCAGCTCGCTCAAGGGTTGAGCAGGCATCGAGCTTTTTGCCACCCGGCGAAAAACAGCTGTAGCTCAAATAATTATCACTTACAAATGTGATAATTATTGTGCTGCCATTCAGGCATTTATCAACCCCATCCGTTATTTTCTCAATAAAAACAGCACGATTTTCATCGATACTAACCAGTTCCCAGTTTCCTCCGCAACTTAAGGTGCCGTAATCTATTTTATAGATCTTAGTTTTTGTATTTGCTACAAACCGGATTGACCAACTGGAACTGTTATCTAATTGAAATCCTGTTCCCCTCCATATTCCATTTATCCACTCTGACTTCTTTTTTTGTGCGTTCAAATTTAAACTGAAAAAAATAAGAATCGCAAGCAGGCTGTAATTTCTAATTGCTTTCATTGGTAACTATTTTAATTAATTTTATCTACCCCAGGATTTTAATGTTTTGATTTTTTAGCAAGGGATCATCCAAATCACAGTTTTTGTGGCTGATAACAGGACGTAAACATACTCTAAAACCAATCTTTTTTTCAGCCGTATAATATTTGTAAGGTGCATATTCAGTAAAACTGGATTTCCACCATCCTCTTATTATCCGCCATTCAGCCCCATAACCTTTCCACCAGGACTTTTCGTCCATGTTTGAAACTTCATCTTCATAGCAACTCCAATAACCCAGGATATCATAACACCATTGTCTGATATTCCCCAACATATCATATAATCCATAGCCATTAGCAGGATTTTGCCCAACAGGCATGTCTTTTTTATTAGAACTGATACCATCATCAGAGATAACAACTTTTTTACTTCCTCCTAAACAGGCATACTCCCAATGCATGGCTGTTGGCAAGCTAAAATGATAACCCTTAGGCAGATAATCTTTATATTCTATATTTAAATGTCTGCAAAAGCGCATTGCTTCTACCCATGTAACATTGTATAATGGCAAATTTTTCCCTTTCTTAAAGCTAAATTGATTTATTTCCCTTTCATTGTTTTCTATTATATTAATCAAAGGTTCATTGCTAAATGCGTCCCACTGTGCTTGTGTAATAAGGTATTGCCCCATCCAAAAACCACTCGATAATTTTGAAATACTTTCCACATTGCTTCCCAAAGAATAGATTTGATCCTCTTCCCAGTCCAAATGATCTCCACTTAGATATTCACCTCCATCTAACCAAATCATATTCAATGGGGTGGCTCCTTCATCAAGTTTCAGGTTTATTAAATTAAAATCATTACCTATTGAAAACATATTTTTATTATAAGATAGTTAAAACAGAAAAAATCATTAAATCCACCTTCTTGTTTATCAAAGAAGAAAAGCAGATTATCAAAATAATCTACAAATTGTAATAAGAAATAGATTTAATGTCAACTTTGATATTACTGGCCCCTTTTTGTTATATAAATATATTGATTTGGTATCTTTGTTCAAAATAATATTTTTATGGATCAATTTATTTTTTTGCTTATCGGAATTACAGTAGGTTTTTTTATTGGCAAGCTTCTGTCAGACAGCATGTTGAAAAACAGTTTTGTTAATCAGCAACGAAGCCTTGAGCATCAATTAAACGACGAAAAGATTAAAAATGTGCAGCTACAGGCAAAGCTGGAAACCGAATCAGGTATCAACAAATCGATTAATGACCACCTAAAAAGTACCTTTGAATCATTGTCGGCCAAAGTAATGCAATCAAACAATGAAGCATTCATCCAGCTAGCCAATGAAACCATGAAAGGTTTTATGATAAAAGCTGATAGTGACTACCACAAAAGATCAGATGCCATCAATAACCATATTAAACCACTTAAAGAAAGCCTTGAACGCCACGAAAAATTAGTAATGGATTTCCAGAGTGGCAATGACAAAGCCATGGGAAGTCTGAAAACATACCTTGAGGAATTAAGTAAAAGCCAAAAAAGCCTCGAAAAAGAAACGGGCGCTCTGGTTACTGCGCTAAAAAGTCCAAAAGTCAGAGGCAGATGGGGCGAAATTGGTCTAAAAAGGATTGTTGAATTTTCAGGAATGTCAGATTATTGCGATTTTACTGAGCAAATTAGCACAAACACGGATGAGGGAAGATTAAGGCCTGATTTGCTGATAAATCTCCCCGAAAACAGGAAAATTATCGTTGATTCAAAAGTCCCGCTAAATGCTTATCTGGATTCAATAGAAACCGTTGAAGAACCTGATAGAAAAGCGCTAATTGCCAATCATGCCAAAGCGGTTCAGGGTCATATGAAAAATTTGTCTGGTAAAGCCTACTGGTCGCAATTTGACAATTCAATAGACTTTGTGGTGCTGTACATTGAAGTAGAATCAGCATTTGAACTTTTTATTTTTATTGCAATTTCCTGTGATGAAATCTGCCCGAAGTGAAGATAAGGGGAAAGAT
>JARGGF010000166.1 GCA_029210905.1 Bacteroidales bacterium
AAACATTAAAAACAGGGTGTGCTAAAGGTAATAAGGTCGGCAGAGTATTATACAGGCATATCCAGGCTCAACAAAAGCCAGTTGGACCAAGCGACTAAACAAATTTCATATTTTAAAAGAAATAGTCAATATATGGATTATGCCAGGTTTATCGAAAATGGATGGCCAATTGGAAGTGGGGTAATAGAAGCTGCCTGTAAATCTGTTGTGAAGCAAAGAATGTGTAGAAGTGGTCAAAGGTGGTCAAGAAAAGGCGGCCAGTCTGTTTTATCGCTCAGGGCCTATGTTAAATCAGGTAGGTGGGAAGAGTTTTGGAAAAGTTTTCATCAAATTAATTATAGAAATTGTGCGTAATATTAAAACTGCACCCAAAATTAATCGCTTCAGGAAAGTTTTTCTAAAAGTTTTAAATTATCTTAGCAGTCCATAGCAGCATTCGAAACTAATATATTATACTTGATGAATTTGTTTCTCACTCATAGCAATACATCTTAAAATATAACAACATTTTGCTATCACATTCCCATAAAACATCTAAATATCAAATATTTAACAAATACTAAAAATTTATGAGAAACCTATTTTTGATTGGCTTATTTTGCTTTATTTCGGCAAATATACAGGCCCAGGACAATCCATTAAATGTTGAAACTTATCAGCTGAGCAATGGCTTGACAGTTTATTTAAATGTAGACAATACCATGCCGATGGTACATGGAATGGTAGCTGTAAAAGGCGGGGCTAAACGCGATCCGAAAGATGCCACCGGAATTGCCCACTATTTTGAGCATATTCTTTTTAAAGGTACTGATGAAATTGGCACCATTAATTACACAGCTGAAAAAGTTTATCTGGATAGCATTAGTAATTTATATGATGATTTAGGCAAAACCAAAGACAAGGAAAAACGCCTTGAAATACAAAAAGAAATCAACAGGGTTTCAATAAAAGCTGCAGATTATGCCATACCCAACGAACTGGATAAAATAATTAACGGCATGGGTGGCAAAAATGTGAATGCAGGTGCAGGATATGAAAGCATAGTATATTATAACAGTTTCCCTTCGAACCAGATTGAAAAATGGCTCGAATTATACAGCCATCGTTTTATTAATCCGGTATTTCGACTGTTTCAATCGGAACTTGAAACGGTTTATGAAGAAAAAAATCTATATGCCGATGATCCAATGGACAGGATGTTTGAAAAATTCAGTGCTGCCTTTTATAAAAATTCACCCTATGGTCAACAAACAATTTTAGGAACCACCGAAGATCTGAAAAATCCTTCATTGAGCAAAATGGCTGAATATTTTAAAACTTATTATGTAGCAAAAAATATGGCCCTGGTGCTTTCAGGTGATTTTGATCCTGAAAAAATTAAACCCATCATTTCAGAAAAATTTGGCAAATGGCGCAGTGGTGAAGTACCAAAAGATTTAGCACTAAACGAATCACCTTTTAATGGCAGAGAATTAATAAAAGCACGATTGACTCCTGTTAAAGTTGGGTTGTTGGGATTCAGAACACTACCCAAAAACCATCCTGATGAACTGGCTTTGGAATTGATTTCGAATTTATTAAGTAACCGTTCTTCAACAGGATTGCTCGATCAGTTGAGAACTGATAATAAACTGATGTTTTCAGGAATGATGAATGACATTCATGAAGAACTTGGAGGTTCTTTTATCTTTTTTGTTCCTAAAATTGTGGGCCAGTCATTGAAAAAAGCTGAAAAAGAAGTTGCCCGTCAACTGGAAAAACTACGAAAAGGTAATTTTGACGATGAATTGCTCACAGCTGTTAAAACCGAAATGAAAAAACAATACGAAACGTGGGTAGAAGATATGCGCTGGCGTACTTATGCCATTAGCGATGCTTTTCTGTATGGGGTTAAATGGGAAGATTATCTGAATGCACCGGAAAAAATAGATAAAATTACCAAAGCCGATGTGGTTGCCCTTTCAAATAAGTACTTTGGTGATAATTACCTGGTATTTTATTCCAAAATGGGTTTCCCTAAAAAGGATAAAGTGGGTAAACCTCCTTATAAACCGATACTTCCAAAAAATACCGATAAAAAATCGGAATATGCCGAAAAAATTGAAAAGATGCCGGTGGTTGAAATGGAACCAAAATTTATTGATTTTGAGAAGGATGTAGTTTGTGCAGATATTGGTAATGGTGTAAAAGCTTTTATTACTCCAAACCCAATTAATAAAATATTCTCAGTCCGATTGGTATATGGAAAGGGAAATTACGAAGACCCAATAGTAAGCCAGGCAGCAAGTATGTTTGATTACGCCAGCCCTGAGGGGATGAAATACGAAGATTTCAAACGCCAGCTTCAGTTGTTGGGCTGCAGTTTTTATGCCTACAGCAATTTGTATTCAACTACCATAAACATATCCGGTCTGGAAGAGCACCTGGAAGCTTCGCTTAAATTAATGGACCAGTTTTTAAGTAAAATAAGTGTTGAGGAAAAACAGCTTAAAAAACTAATGCAGGATTACAAAATGAATCTAAAATTTGAAGATAAAGATGTAAATACCAAGAGTAATGCTATTACTGAATATGCATTGTATGGTAATTATTCCAGATATCTTTCTCGTCTATCTGTTAAAGAAGTAAAAGCACTCACAGCCAGCGAATTGATAGCTAAAATGAATGATATTTTAAACCACCAGTACGTAGTACACTACTGCGGAACCCGAAATGCAGACGATTTTGTTGGAATTTATAAAAGCAGCATGATAATTCCTGAAAACTTAAAAGCAAAATCGGGAGTTATAGAGCCCAAAAGAACAACATACAGCCAAAATACCATATTGTTTTTTGATGATAAAAAAGCTATACAAAGTCATATTAATTTTATTGTAGAAGGTGCGATTAATGATGAAAAAAGCCTGATTGAAATGGAAGGGTTTAATGATTATCTGGGAGGAAGTATGTCTTCTATCATCTTTCAGGAAATCAGGGAATTCCGCTCTTTGGCTTACGGTTCTTCAGGCAGGTACAGGCCTTCTTTTTACCGTGATAAATCTGGCTATTTTCGGGGATGGTTATCGACCCAGGCAGATAAAACCAATGAAGCCATTGAGGTATATTGTTCATTGCTAAAAGAAATGCCACAAAAGCCAGAGCGAATTGAGGAAGTTCGCAGAAATTTGACCCTTTCTATCAATGCCAGTCAGCCCATGTTAAGGTATAAATCAGCCAGTGTGGCAAATTGGTTAGAACAGGGTTATCAGGAAGACCCAAGAAAAAGCAGGTACAATGATTACCTGGATATGGAATTTTCAGAAATTATGAACTTTTACAACAATAACCTGAAAGGAAAACCCTGGGTGATTGCCCTTGTAGGTGATAAAAGCAGGATTGATATGGAGGCCCTTAAAAAATATGGCCAAGTAAAAATTATAGAGAAGGGGGATTTGTTTAAAAAGTAAAATAGAATTGGGTATTTAGTAATCAATCCTATGACAATATGAAACGGTTTGGTTTTCGGGCTGTACACTTGTCCTCCGACAAGAATGCCGGACTGGAAACCAAACCATTATAAACTTAATGAACCCCAACTGTTTTATACTTTGTGTATGGCTGGCTTGTTATTATTCATTTGATTTCAGTTCGTAATTTGTACTACGACCTCCTTGTAAACTTTTTGCCAAAATTCCTTTTTCAATCAAGTCCTGAATGTCACGCAATGCAGTATCTTGTGAGCATTTTCCAATCTTTGCCCATTTTGTAGTGTTTAGTACTCCTTTAAAATCCTCCATTAGCATATTCAGAATTTTACTTTGTCTATCGTTTATGTTAACTTTTGAGTGTTTTAACCAGAATGAGTGTTTATAAATTATTTTCTCCAGTAACTTTTCAGAATTTTCTATAGCGTGCATTAAACAATTCAAAAACCATTCGAGCCAGTTGGTAATATCCAATCCGCTTCTTTGAGTTTTTTCCAATATGTCATAATAGGAAGATCTTTCTTTACGAATTTGAGCCGACATACTATAAAATCTATACGATTGTTCGTCAGAACGAGCTAGTAACATATCACTTAGTGCTCTTGATATTCTTCCATTTCCATCTTCAAAGGGGTGGATTGTTACAAACCATAAATGTGCAATAGCAGCTTTAAAAACCAAGTCAGTATTTTGCTCCAAATTAAACCAATCCAGGAATATTCGCATTTCATTTTCAATTTGAGCCGCTGGGGGAGCTTGATAATGAACTTTTTCCTTTCCCAACGCTCCTGAAACAACCTGCATCGGGCCTGTTGAATCGTCACGCCAGTTTCCTGCAACGATTTTATACATTCCACTTTGTGCTGTTGGGAATAGTGAAATATGCCAGGAAAATAGTCGCTCTTTGTTAAGTTCTTTGTCATAGTTCCTGGTTGCGTCAAGCATCAAATCAACTATTCCATCAACATTACGTTCAGAATAAACCATTCCTGATATTTCTATTCCTAATCGTCTGGCAATTGACGACCTCACTTGTTCTCTGTCTAGAAATTCACCCTCAATTTCAGTTGATTTTATAATCTCTTGTGTTAAAATTTCGAGATTTGCTTCATTGCGAAGTTCAAATCCTATGGCTCCCATTTTACCTATTAACCTGCCTTGTTTGTTTCTTACATAGGAAAGCAAGGGCATAAGTTTCTCACTATTCCATTCAAAGATTGGCCAATTTTGATTTTTGTATAAATACATATCTTTTTACTCCGCAAATTATGCGGCTAAAGTAGGGTTTATTCTCCGCATGACAAAATAATCTCCGCATAATACGCGTTTAAAGTAATGCTTTTTCTCCGCATTTTTGTGTTTAATCCTTGCCACTAACAGATTGGTCTGACCATCGTAACTTATAGTCCATATCTGCTTTTTACTTCATCGTGAGATATTGTCCGACCATTTTTAATATCATTTAATCCGCTCTCTATCCCTTTTTTTGCAAGTCTGATAAATCATCCCACCTATCATTATCATTAGATTTGGAGTCTTTCACAATTTTCAAATAATCAATTGTTTCATTGTCATCAAGCTTTGTAAGCCATTCAATAAGTTCTAATTTAATTGCTTCGTATCCCATGATATTTTTTTTATCAAAGTTACAAAAATTATTAATATTCTCGGTTTTTTCCAGCATGCAGCACTAACAAGTACAGAGATAGATTGAATTTGAATAATGAATATCGAACAACGAATGATGAATTTAGAATTAAACAAAAACATTGTTCTTGCTTAATATCAGTAAATTAATTAATCCTCTTAATTTCAGTCAATTAATCGAATTAGAATGAGAGAAAGCCAATATAACCAAACTTTTTGACCATCCAGTCTAGGTCTTAACATTCAGGATCCAATGTCGTTTAGTTAAGCTTATTACTAAAAATTAACAAGGTCACGTGTCCGCTCACCAGCGGATTAGACATTGGTCACTGGTCATTTAATTACTAATGACCAGTGACCAATGACAAAAGGATTGAAGCCTTATTTGTTAACTAAACGGCATTGATTCAGGATCTGTCAAATAAAAGAGGAGTTTGTTTAAAAAGCTAATTTTTAGCCACCAAAACGCTAATACACTAAATATTCACCTTACATATCTTTTTTAAAATTAGTGTTTCGTGTGATTTGTTAGGTTTTAAATATCTCAGACAAGCTATAACCCAAATTGAGCGATTATTCGTTAACACTCATGAGAAAAGTTCTGCTCAATCGATTAAGTAAATGTAAGCGTTCCACCTCACCCATTCGGTGGAACACAACATTTTCTAAATCGGGGTTTTACCTATGTAAAGCGCTCGTTCGCCGTGCTCCAACCGCTTAACTTAGGTATAAAATAACTTTGAGTTAAACTACTGCTAATACCCCGAAGCCTTTTTCATCACAAATTTATCGTATAGAAACAAGGCAATAACTGCCACAAGCCCTACTGCAAATATAACCATCCAAATGGAGGAAGGTTCGTATTTGTCCCACAAATAATTGGTTAATTCCCTGGTACTCATTTTCATGCTGGTGGCCAGGTGCTGGAAATTTTCATTGATGGAAATATTGGGATCCATGGCAATGCCCATCTCAGCAGCTTCGGTTTTCATAATTGAGGTTTTATCTGACATGGATTGGTAAACAAAACCACTGATAATACCCGCAAATATATTCCCCAAAAAAACAGGGATAAAAGAGTAGCCCATGTATACTCCTTTTTTATCCTTAGGGGCAATACGTCCAATGTATTCGGTAATTTTAGGAGAACCGGCCATTTCGCCCAGAGCAAATATAAAAATGGCCACCAGGGTAAATAATACATTTTGCGACATCAGGGTTAAACTCATCCCAATGGAACAAACCAAAAAACCAACCATCATCGAATGCAGAGGGCGTAATCTCATCACAATAGTTGAGACCAATATCTGGAAAATAATAATGTATAAGGCATCAATATTTGTAATAAACTCGGCGTCTATCTGTCCACCACCTGCATTGTAATTTGCTGTTATAAAAGGGATTAGTTTGTCAAAAAAGTTAAATACTGCTGAAGTATCCACCCATTGCGAAATAAATACCGGGAGTGTGAAAAACAACTGATGGTACATGGTCCAAAAGCCAGCCACAATTACCAGGAAGGTAATAAATTTGGAGTCGAAAAATATGCCGGTAATGTTTTCAAACACTTTTTTATTCTCTTTGCCGATTGGCAGTTTTAAGACCATATTGGTATAGCGCTGTGCCAGTTTATCGCCATATTTAATAAAAAAGAAGGGTAATTCAATGACCCAGATTATCAGAAAAACAACAAAAAGGGATACAAAAACTATAATAGAGACAAATAGTGTACTCAAAATCTTTCCAAAAACCTGAATGCCAGATTCCCTTTTGATTTCAGATTCTGGTTCGTTATAAAAAAACAGCAGGATAAAATTTACAGAAATCATGCCTGCAGAAATGTAAAAAATAAGCTCTGATTGCGCTTTAAATATCAAAGTAACCAAAGGTCCGAAAAAGGCCCCGATATTCACCATCATGTAAAAGATTCCAAATCCAATGGAAGCTGTTTTATCGTTGGTAGTTTTTGCTATGGTTGCCGAAATTATTGGTTTAAACAAGGCAGCACCCAGTGCCAGGTACAAATAAATAAAAAATACACCGGTAAAAGAAGTAAACAGAGGCATAGAAACAAATGCCGTAACATAAACAATAAATGCAATAACCAGCACATTTTTAAATCCATATCTATCAGCAATAGAGCCGGTTAGCACAGGGAGGAAATACAAAATTCCCGTGCCCACACCCATAATAATCCCTTTTTCAGCCTGTGATAATTCAAGTCCGCCTATATCAGCCGAACCAGTAATATAATTGGCAAAAAGCATAAAAAAGCCATACCAGGCCCAGCGCTCAAATAATTCAATAGAATTGGCTACCCAAAAGGTGCGGGGGAACCGCTTAAAAATGGATACTTTGGTGTTTTCGTCTGTCATTGTTTGAATTTTTTATATGGCCACCAAACACGGGCATAATAAATCATTGCCAGGAGGCCAAAGCCATTGTTACCAAATTTTATAAAGCCGCTAAAGTAAAGATTTTAATATGGAATGAAAAATGATAATTGGCATTGTTAAAGCAATTAGTCCCAAATGACTACAGAACTGCAACAAATTGACATGTTTGTTCTAATAAAAAATGTATTACGCGATGTTAGAGGATGTACCTGAAGCCCTGTTCCTGGAGCACAAAGTAACAGAAGTTAAATCACAATGTTTCTCTAAGTAATTGGAACCAAATAACATAGTTGTTTGCAGGACTGTTATGTAGCGCAGCTTTCCAAGCTGCGTTGTAATC
>JARGGF010000167.1 GCA_029210905.1 Bacteroidales bacterium
ATTCAAATTAGCTTTGCTTTTTTTCTTCAAATCTAATAAACCTAATCCTCTTTTACGATCCTTTAAATTAAAATCTTGAAGAATTTCATTATATTCTTTCACAAGATCGCTGTTTTCCAGCTTATTGGTATATTCAATGTTATCGCGTAATTTTTCTATTTTTTCATTTAATATGTAATTACCCGAAATTAATATGTAATTTTCATCAGTTTCAGTTATTAAAAAAATCCCAGGTTTCCAGTCTAATTCATGCGAAAAATTGTCCGCATGTTTTGAAATGTTCTGAAGCATTTCAACCATTAAGTTGTATATTTTTACAGTAATGGTTGATTCGTGCAACTGAGATTCAACAATAGACAGTAAATTTAATAAAGAATTTTGATTAAATGCTCCTTTAAAGAAAATTATTACATTATCCTGTACCAGAATGTCATGTAATTCTTTGATATTTTCAATTGAATATTTGTAATCGGCCACGTTTTCAGGCAAATCCATATTTTGCATAGGTATTTCTGTATTCAGGTAAAAATACGAATGCTTTTCATCTATTTCTTTAAAATCATATTCCAGCTTATTACCAGATCTTTTGGCCATTTCAATAAGGCCGATTCCTGCATTGCCTTCTTCTGCATGATCACCAGCTTTTCGGGTCGATCTGGAATACATCCTTAAATCATCATGTCCCATATCATTTATGGTATCTATCTTTTGTTTTAAAGTGGAAATATCTTCCACTTCAATCAAATTACCAGTAGTGATATAATATCTGAAGTTTCGCCGATGAATAGCAAACAGACTGTATTTGTCAGGCGATTTGTGAAATGATTCGCTATGATGACGAGCAATATTTTGTAAACTCTCACCCATAATATAATATATTTTTGCCTTAATTTTTGTTGTATCCGATGCTCTATCAAGGGTTGTTGCACCTAAATCAAGTATTCCAGCTACAATTTCAGGTGTAAAATCACCCCTAAAAACGTACTCAATATCCTCCTGCAGCAGTTCCGAAAGTGTTAGTTTTTTTTCTAGGTTTTTATGCAACCTTATCTGATCTCCCTGGATAAACATTTATTTGTAAATTGCTTTATCTATAGACAAAACGTAAAAAACTATTTATTTATTATTTTATTTAAACTAAATTTAAATTAACTAATAAATAGTTTACACGTTAGGCTTTTTCCATCAACTATTCTAAAAGAGTGATTAAACTGTAAATTTATTTTATAAACCTAGTTTCACAAAATTTATTTAACTAGGATTATCTCCTCTATTATTTAATTTTGTTTAAGTACAGAATATATATTTCTACCCGTTATTTTTAATGTGTTTTCTAAATAATTTTGGTATCAAATCTTTTCGGCCAATGCTTGAAAGCTTCTGTTCAATTAGTTTTCGGTTTTCCCGCTTGTACCAGAAAAAGAACATTCTTTGGCTTAATTTGCTGTTTTTTTCCTTGGCTGTGTAAAGTTTTTCCATTGTATATGGATGATAACCAGAATAATATACAACAGTTGCTACGGTCATAGGAGTAGGAGTGAAATCTTGTACCTGTTCCAGTTTAAAGTCCAGTTCTTTGGTTTGTATTGCTAACTCGGCCATGTTTTCTGCCTTGCTACCTGGGTGGCTCGAAATAAAATATGGGATCAATTGTTGATTCATCTTTTCTTTTTTATTGACTTGATCAAAAAAAGTATTAAATTTCTTAAACAGTTCAAATGATGGCTTGCGCATCTGCTTTAATACTTCGTTTGAAGTATGTTCGGGAGCTACTTTTAATCGACCTGAAACATGGTTTTTAATGAGATTTTCCGCATACCTCTTTTTATCATCTTTTATCTGTTCGTCCTTGTTAAAAAACAAATCGTAACGAATACCACTGCCTACAAATACCTTTTTTATTCCTTCAATTTTTGATGCTTCCTGGTATAAATTTGTCAATGGATCATGATCGGTATTTAAATTTTTACAGATTTTAGGGAAAATACACGAAGGTCTTTGGCATTTTTCACACGCTTTAAGATCAATTCCTTTTAATTTGTACATATTGGCCGATGGACCACCCAAATCTGATATATAGCCCTTAAAATCAGGCATTTGAGTTATTTTTTTTAACTCTTCCAATACCGATTTTTGAGAGCGGCTTTGTATAAATTTTCCTTGATGAGCCGATATGGTGCAAAAGCTGCAACCTCCAAAACAACCCCGGTGTATATTCACCGAAAATTTAATCATTTCATAGGCTGGAATCGGGCCCCTTTTTAAATATTTTGGATGTGGAACACGAGTATAGTGTAAATCAAAAATTTTATCAATTTCTTCTTCACTCGATGGCTGATAGGGTGGGTTGACTACTATCGTTTTACCAGCTGCCTTCTGAACAAGAATTTGGGCTTGCATTTTATTAGATTCAAGCTCAATATGTTTAAAATTAGCAGCATATTTTTTTTTGTCTTTCAGGCATTCTTCATGTGAATAAAGCTTCACAAAATCTTTATTTTCAGTAGAATAATTAAAATCATTATCAATAAAAGCAGTTTGTGGAACCTCCTTTATCTCCTTGATGGTTTTTCCACTAAGTAATTCGTTGGTGATATCAGTAATTGCTTTTTCACCCATCCCGTAAACCAGGAGATCTGCCTGACTTTCAATTAATATTCCTGGTTTTAATTGATCCGACCAATAATCGTAATGAGTTAATCTGCGTAAGGATGCTTCTACGCCTCCCAAAATTAAAGGAATTTCGGGATAGATACTCTTAATTATCTTAGAATATACAGTGGCAGCATAATCAGGTCGAAAACCACTTTCTCCTCCGGCAGTGTAGGCGTCATTTGATCTTAGGCGTTTATTGGCTGTGTAGTGGTTTACCATGGAATCCATATTTCCTGCGCTTACACCAAAAAACAGGCGTGGCGCCCCCAGCTTTTTAAAATCGCGCAAATCATCCTGCCAATTTGGTTGCGGAAGTACAGCAACTTTTAATCCCATATCTTCTAAAACCCTTCCAATCAATGCAATTCCAAAAGATGGATGATCTACATAGGCATCACCTGAAACCAGGATAACATCTAATTGCTCCCAGCCCCTTTGCTGAACTTCTTTAAGGGTAGTAGGCAAGTGTCTATATTTATAATTTGTTGTCATTTTTTTATATTAAAAATTTCAGGTTTTTTTTGTTAACAAATATCCATACAACAAGGTTTATTTATATGAAATTATTTTGAAATGCCATCATGCTATATGGAAAGTTAATAAGCTTATTCATAAATAGTTGCAACTATTTTTCTGCTTCCTCCATGGTTTCGGAATTCGCAAAGATAAATACCTTGCCAGGTGCCCAGATTTAATCGGTGGTTACTAATAGGTATTGTTACCGAAGAACCTATGATAGAAGCTTTTATATGGGCCGGCATATCATCGCCTCCTTCAAGAGTATGCGTATAAAATGATTGATTCTCGGGGATTAGTTTATTCAAAATAGACTCAAAATCAATACGAACTGAAGGATCAGCATTTTCATTAATTGTTAAACCTGCTGAACTATGTTTAATGAACACATTCAATAGACCTGTTTTTGGTAAATTTCCTAATTCTTTTTCTATTAAATTTGTAACCAAATGATAGCCTCTTTTTAAAGCAGGCAATTGAAATTCAACTTGTCTTAGCATTTTTTATGTTAATTTTAGGGAATCTTTTGCAAAATAAGTATAATTTTCGGACTCTTTTTTCGATTATTTAGATGGTCAATATACTTTGACAGCAATTTCAGGAAAAATGGTTAATACTATTATTTTAAATTAATACATGGCAAATAATAAACGGAAGCTTATTAAAGTTTTCAAATTATTAATTATTACCTTTTTATCCCGGGTACTCATTCACTTACTCATTATTTCTATTGATGGTTTAAATGACCATATTCAAAAGTCGGATGTAGCAATTGTTTTTGGAAGCAAAGTTAATTATAATGGACAGGTTTCAGACCGTTTAAAAGCAAGATTGGATGTTGCGGTTAATTTGTATGAAAATAAAAAGGTTGACTTTATTTTAGTATCAGGCGGAATAGGAAAGGAAGGATTTGATGAGGCGGCTGTTATGAAAGATTATTTGTTAGCTCATAATATTGAAGATAGTTTAATTATTGTTGATAATCAGGGCTATACAACTTATCAAACTGCTACTAATTTTATAGCAATTAACAAGAATTATCATTTTACCTCTGCTGTTTTGGTTTCTCAATTTTTTCATTTGAGTCGTTGTAAATTAATTTTCAGGCAATTAGGGATCAAAAAACCAGGTTCTGCACATGCCCGTTTTTTCGAATGGCGCGATTTTTATTCCTTATTGAGAGAATTTCCGGCTTTTTATTTTTATTTGCTAACATATTAAATTTTTATTTTTAGGCTAATTGCATAGAAAAAGCCTCAATTTACAGTCCGTGTAGAACAAAAATTGAGGCCAACAACAAAGTACTAGCGTTTAGGTTAATAAATGGACTAGTTCCTGTTCATTTCAGTAAATTGTTTACCGATTTGAAGTGCTTTTAAATTTAAATTTACAATATCTTCACCTTTTCTTTCGAAAATTGACCTGATTCCATCTTCTAATTTATCATATGAAATGTTTAGAAATGGCGAGGCTGCACCAAGTACAATTATATTCGATGAACGTGGCGATTTTATTTCTTTTGCCATGGCATCGGCATCAAGTGCAATATAATTACCCATGGCTTTAATTCTTTCCATAATCATCTCTAAATCAGGATAGTTAGGAATATTAATAAAAGGAGTAGTATTAGTTACAAGCCATCCGTTTTTTGACAAAAAAGGGATATACCGCAAACTTTCCATGGGTTCTACTGAGATAATTACATCAGCCATTCCTTCTGGTATCAGATCCGATGCTATCGGTTTTTCCGAAATCCGAAGATGAGACTGAACAGCTCCTCCTCGCTGGCTCATTCCATGAACTTCCGATTGTTTTAAATACAAATTATTATGTAAGGCAGCCATACCTACTGTTGCCCCAATGGTTACTATTCCTTGTCCTCCAACACCTGCTAATATGATATCTGTTTTCATTTTTCTAAAATTTTTATTATTAAAAAATAATCAAGTAGCTGGTTGCTATTATTTTAAATCAAGTTCTCTTAATTTTTCAACCAATTCCTTATTTTTAACAGTTTGTATACATTGCCGGCGTGGAATAATTACTGAAACACCAGGATATTTCATTTCTTCTTTCATGGTTTGAACCATTAAATCATGATTTTTCTTGGTTGGGTTCAGTACAATAATATGATCTGGTTCCACGCCAATGCCTTTGCAGATATCCTCTATGTGACCAAGTGCCTGGGAATCTTGTTGTCCGGTCATTGCTGTGGTAAAATTGTCAGATATAATTACCGTAATGTTTGTGTTTTCGTTAACCGCATCCAATAAGCCTGTCATCCCTGAATGGGTAAAAGTAGAATCGCCAATTACTGCAACAGCTGGTTGCAGGCCTGCATCGGCAGCACCCTTTGCCATAGTAATAGAAGCACCCATATCCACGCAACTATTTATTGCAGTATAAGGCTCTAATGCACCCAGGGTGTAACAACCAATATCTGAGAATACATGTCCTTTGCCTGCCTCTGCAAGCGCTTCATTTAGAGCTTTATAAGCATCAATATGCCCACAACCGGTGCACATGGCTGGTGGCCTGTTATTAATAAAATCAGGTACTTTTAAGCCTTCTTCCTTTTGGAATCCTAATGCTTTACCTACAATAGTTGGATTGAGCTCACCATCTCTTGGAAGCGTTCCATCAAGTCTGCCTTTAACTTTTACTTTTTCAAGATAACCTTTGAGCATTTCTTCTACAAGTGGATATCCTTCTTCCAAAACCAGTACCTCTTCACATTCGGTAAATAATTTTTCAATGTGTTTTCTGGGAAGTGGATATTGCCCTATCTTAAGAACAGGATATGGAATTTCTTGCTCCAAATAATTCTCATTCAAATAATTAAGAGAAATTCCACAGGCAATAATTCCAAGGCTTTTATCCTTTGCTTCAATATATTGATTGAACTTTGAATTTTCGGAATCCTGTTCAAAGCCTAACTGACTGTTCAGCAATCCACGATATCTTACTTTTGCAATTGAAGGAAGCAAAACAAACTGACGCATGTCAGACGGGAGCTTTAAATCATTTTGTGCAAGTTCTTTTAATCGCTGAACGCCTGATCTTGAATGAGATAGCCGCGTGGTTATTCTCATCATAACCGGCACTTTAAATTTTTCCGATAGTTCAAACCCAAAATAAGCCATATCATAAGCCTCCTGCTGATTAGAGGGTTCAAGTACCGGAATCATGGCAAATTTTGCATAAAACCTGGAATCCTGCTCATTTTGAGATGAATGCATGGAAGGATCGTCGGCAACTGTCACTATTAAGCCGCCATTAACTCCGGTAATTGCTGAATTAATAAAGGCATCGGCAGCTACATTAAGTCCAACATGTTTCATACAAACCATGGCTCTTTTCCCTGCATAAGACATACCAAGGGCGGCTTCCATTGCTGTTTTTTCATTGGATGACCACTGGCTATGAATCTTTTTCTCTCTTGCTGCTTTATTTTTTTGAATGTATTCTGTTATTTCAGTTGATGGTGTTCCGGGATATGCATATACCCCGGATAAACCTGCATCAATTGCGCCCTGAGCTATTGATTCGGCACCGAGTAATAATAACTTTTGCATATGTATTTTTTTTTAAATGAATAATATGGTTGAAATTTTTTCAATATTCAGAAAATTAACATTACATCCTGGTTTTGAAAAAATTGTCTTGAAAATGACACCTTGAATGGTGTTGAGGGTTTTGCAGGAATTATTAAACCCACTGTAATTATAGCTGGGGTTTAAGTCTAAGGTTGTCTCTTCGCTTGATTAAAGCAAAAAGCAAACGTGCCAATATTTGATTCTTAAAAAGTTCCATGTTTCAAATATTTTAAACAAAATTAACGATATTTTAGCAAGCGATCAAGCAAAATGTATGTTATTTAATGCTGTTATGATAAATATCATTATTGTTGTTATGATAATCTGAGCTTTAAAAAATTTGTGCTTTCTGATTTGTATTTAGCATTTTGTAGAAAAATGTTTCTTATCCTTTTTGATGGATTTTACTACTTTTGCAAAAAAAGATGTTATGATAAAAATCCTTGTTACTGGAGCCCATGGACAATTAGGGTCTGAAATACAGCAAATTGCTTCTAAATATTCTGATTTTCAATTTTTATTTTCCGATGTTGATACACTGGATATTACAGATTATAAGGCACTTGAATCTTTTATCCAAAAGGAGCAGGTACAATATGTAATCAATTGTGCCGCTTACACCAATGTGGATAAAGCAGAAGAAGATATTGAGAATGCCAGGATAATTAATGTGGATGCGGTCAAAAACCTTGCAAGGATTGCTGAAAGCCAGGGAAGCAGAATTATCCACATTTCTACCGACTATGTTTTTGATTCATCTGCCCAAAATGTGCCTTTTAAAGAGGATGATAAAGCCTTTGCACAATCTGCCTACGGAAGCACAAAATTACAAGGAGAATTAGTGTTGCAACAGTCTGATAATTATATTATTATCCGAACATCGTGGCTGTACTCATCATATGGTAATAATTTTGTTAAAACTATGTTGCGATTGGGGAAGGAGCGGGACTCGTTAAATGTTATTTTTGATCAAATCGGAACACCTACTTATGCTGCAGATTTGGCATCGGCCATTCTTGATATTATTGATTATTCAGAAAAAAACAAATCATTTAAAACGGGAGTTTA
>JARGGF010000168.1 GCA_029210905.1 Bacteroidales bacterium
GTTATTAATAATGAGAATGATGCTACAAAATCATTGAATGAAAGGATTACAGTAGAAAGTATCAGCAATATTGATGTTTCAGGTGATATGATTTATCTCCCGGCTATCTTAACAGAAGAGCAGGAAGAAAATCCTTTTAGCAGTGAGACGAGGGAATACCCTGTTGATTTTGCCATGCCTATTTTTGATAAATACATTATTAATATTGCGATACCTGAAGGATATCAGGTTGAAGAATTGCCACAGGCAGCGAAAGTAGTACTTCCGGATAATGCTGCAAGTTTTGTATACCAGGCTCAGTTGGTTGGCAATAATATTCAGATCATTTCGCAACGTAAAATTGATAAAACTTTGTTTTTGCCTCAGGAATACCATCTTTTAAGAGAATTGTACCGACATATTATTGCTAAGTACGGAGAGCAAATTGTTTTGAAAAGAATATAAGAATAATTGTTTCTTAATTTGTTGATTATGAGAGTAATATTTCTAATAATAGCCATTTTTATATTGTTTGATTTAAATAGTCAAACCAACTATAACTATAATTCGGTTTCAGATTCTCTTAAAAAAAATGTTGACTACATTGTTTGGGAACATAAGATGGATTTCGAAATCGAATCATTAGAAATGGCCGTTGAGAAAAAAGTAATAGCTGTTTGTGTTATTGATCAATATTCAAAAAGATATAATTCCATTTATGCTCATTATAGAAAAGGAGAATTGGTAAGCAAATTTAAAGCTGAAATTTATGATGCAAATGGGAATTTTGTTAAGAAATTAAAAAATAATGAAATTAAAGATGTGAGTGCCGTATCCGATTTTTCTCTTTTTGAGGATGATCGGATAATGTATGCAGATTTCACACATAACGAATATCCTTACACACTGGTTTTTGAGTATGAAAAAAAAGTGAAAGGGTTATTAAATTATCCGGATTGGTATTTTAATAGCGTCCCCAATACCTTTGTTAAATTCTCAGGGTTGAAAATATCAATTCCTAATAACTTAAAGTTGCGATATAAAGAATATAATTTAAGTGAAAAGGTTCAAATTGAAACGACTGATAATAGCAAAGTATATTCATGGATAGAAGATGATCTTGCTCCCTGGGAAGCTCTCGAAATGGCTCCTCCAGATGAAGATTATCTTCCAATAGTGTATACAGCTCCAATAGACTTTTCTGAGGGAAATTTACCTGGTAAAATGGATACCTGGGATAATTTTGGAAACTGGAATTGGCAGTTAAATAAGCAACGTGATATATTGCCTGAAACAACTAAAGAGCTGATAAAAAATCTCGTTAAAGATGCCATTAATGATAAAGAAAAAGTTGACCTGATATACAAATATATGCAGGACAAAACAAGGTACGTTTCGGTTCAGCTAGGCATTGGAGGTTATCAGACTTTTCCTGCTGAATATGTTGATAGTAAGGGGTATGGAGATTGTAAAGCCTTATCAAATTTCACCTATGCACTCCTTAAGGAAATAGGCATTAAGGCGCATTATACGCTAGTTCATGCAGGTAGGAGTGAGGATGATATTCTTACAGATTTCCCATCAAATCAATTTAATCATGTTATTTTGTGTGTTCCTCAGCAAAAAGATACCATTTGGCTCGAATGCACCAATCAGCAACAGCCTTTCAATTTTTTAGGCAGTTTTACTGATGACAGACATGCCCTTTTAATTACCGAAGACGGTGGTACATTAGTTAAAACACCCAAATATGGAAAAAATATCAATATTCAAAAACGAACTGCCGATATTAAAATAGCTGAAGGTGGTGATGCAACTGTTAAGGTAAATACTTCTTTTGAAGGTTTGCAATTTGAAAACAGGGATGGTTGGCTTGAAAAGTCAGTAAAAGAACAAAAAGATGCCATCAAGGAAAGCTATGGTGTTTCAGGTATGGAATTTAATAATCTGAAATTCAGTGAGTTTAAAAATGAAATCCCTTCTATAATCGAAGAGCTTGATTTGAACATTATACGTTTTGCCTCAACCAGTGGAAAACGGATGTTTATTAAATTGAATGTTTTTAATCAATCATCGTATGTTCCTAAAAATGAAGAGCGTACTATTCCATTTCAATTAACTTATGAATTTACTGATATCGACAGCCTGCAGTTTGAAATTCCTGAGGGTTACCAGGTTGAAAATATGCCTAAAGATGAAAAACTACAGTCAAAATTTGGTGCATATTCAACAAAAATAGAACAACACGATAATAAGGTGATATACGTAAGGAAATTTTTTAGCGAAAAAGGTATTTTTCCTGCTGCTGATTACAAAGATTATTATGATTTTAGGAAAAAAATCAGGAATGAAGATAAAGCCAAATTGGTTTTGGTAAAAAAAGTATAAAAAGTGAATGAACTCCATATTTAAGATTTTGAGCGCTTCTGACATTACATAAACTTAAAAGAACTTTCTTCTCTGAGAAATTACATGCATAAGGATGAAAGACTTTGGTTTTTTTCTGGCAGTATTATGTTGCTGTACATTAAAGTGTTAATTTTAACTAATCCAACGGCCATTTGAATTTTCATCCGGAAAAAGCATGAAAATACTCTTATTAATACAATATCAATATGAGAAGGAGCTTCAATAGCAAATAAATTTTGTAAATTTGTTTGAGGAACAACAATTCTTACTAAAGATTCTCGATTTACTTATTCATTTCGCTATTACTAAAGTGAATTAAATCAGGTTGTTATGTATTACAAATATGCTAAAATCACTGTCAGGAATCCTAAACAAACCAAAGAAGTTCGCATTGGTTCCGATTTAAAACCTGATATAGTTGAACCAATCCTGGAAAAATGGCAATCACTCCTGGATAGCATAGCTGATATTGTAAACGTACCTTCAGGTTTAATTATGAAATTGAATGAGGAAAGTATCGAGGTATTCCTAAAAAGTCATTCAAAGGGAAACCCTTATCATATTGGAGAGGAAGCCCCACTTGACTATGGACTCTATTGTGAAACAGTAATTGGCACTCAGTCTAAATTACTAGTCCCCGATGCTACCAAAAGTGCTGTCTGGAAAAATAACAATCCCGATGTTGAACTAAACATGATTTCGTATTTGGGTTATCCACTCAATTGGCCTGATGGTGAAGTTTTTGGAACGGTATGTTTATTAGATAATAAAGAAAATCATTACAACGAAACCTATAACCAATTGCTCTATCAGGTTAAGCAGCACATTGAAACAGATTTAAGGTTGTTAATTTCAAAAAATGAATTAGAAGAAAAACACAAACAGCTGGAACTGTTAAATCAGGTTAAATCACAATTTTTGGCGCTGATTTCGCATGATATCAGAGGTTCGGTAAGCACAATAGATGAATTGTTAAAATTAATTATTGCTGATTTTGAAAGTTTTGATAAGGTAGAATTGATTAATATTCTGAAAACTTTAAGCCAGACAGCCAACTCAACTTATTTAACCCTGGCTGATTTATTAAGCTGGTCTAAAAAGGAGGCACTTGATCTAAAGGCCGATAAAACTGAGCTAAACCTGGTGGGTTTAATTGAAAAAATATTGGAATATTTGAAGTACAACATCCAGTTTAAAGAACTAAAAGTAACTAAAGAATTTTACGCTGATGAGGTAATCATTATTGCAGATAAGAATATGATGGAAACTTCTCTGCGAAATATTATTTCCAATGCGATAAAATATACGGATAGTAAGGGGCTGATTTCAATTAAAATCAAAAAAAACGGGGAACAAACTGTAATTGAAATAGAAGATTCAGGCAAGGGAATGGCTGAAGATGTATTGTCTAAGTTGTACACATACAATCAATTATCAATTGATAAGTCAAAGGGTAGTAGTGCCGGTATTGGATTGATTATTACTAAGGAATTTCTTGATAAAAATGATGCAAGCTTAAGTGTTAGCAGTGTAATTGGGAAGGGGAGTAAATTTATCATTACCATATAATGACTGCCTGTAAAGACTGCTCTTTTATATTGCTGTGTTCCATTCATAACCTATATTCCACGTATCTATTTATTTTAGCAGATAAGGGCTGATGGCTAATTATATATTTCTTTGATTTCTTCTACCTGCTTTTTAATATTATCCCACAAAAATCTTAGTTTTACATATTTAAACTTCAGATTTTATCTTAAGTTATTTTGAATTTGTATAATGTCTAAATAAATTGATATTAAAATAAGTAAACGTAATATTTTGTTAATAAATGAATTACAATAACTTGTCTCAGATTGAACGGGACAACATGCTTAAAAACGAGTTGACCAAAGAAAAAGTTAATTTAATTGATCGGTATCGCCTTGTATCAACCCGCGATTTAAAATGGATTTCAAAGAAAGAAAATTCGCACCAGCATATTATATTTTCGCACAGATTTATTTTGAATAGCGATATACTTGGATCATTGTTCAGAGTAAATTATTTATGCTTTGCCAAATTAAAATACTTCAGAGAAAACATGCATAAGTTTGAACCCGCCAGGTATCATCCTGTAAATGGTTTTGAGAAGGTAGAAGTCTGGGATTCAGATTTTCTAAAGCACAAAAAAAGCGGGAAATACATTGATTATAACTTCTTGCAAAGAATTACTGATATTGAGGTATTTAAGAAGTTTTGTGATGATTTGGAAACAATAATCTGAATATTTTTGATAAAGGACGAATCATTATCTTATGATTATTTTTAGTTATTATTCTTTATTAGATTTACTTCAAATATGCCAGAATTAATATATTTGCTAAAATAAGTAGAAAGCAAATCGGATTTTAATTACAAAATTTCATCAGGCAGGATTATGAAACTTGAATTATTACTGGAATACAACCCAATTCTTTTGGCGTTTATTGCCACTATGTTTACCTGGGGACTTACAGCCTTAGGTTCGTCCATGGTGTTTTTTTTTAAAACCATCAACAAAAAGATACTTAACTCAATGCTTGGTTTTGCTGCTGGGGTAATGATTGCTGCCAGCTTTTGGTCTCTTTTAAATCCTGCAATAGATATGGCAGAGGCCAATGGGGATGTTCCCTGGGTTCCTGCACTTGTTGGCTTTTTGTCAGGCGGTGCTTTTTTATTGTTGGTTGATAAAATTTTACCCCACTTGCATTTGGGCTTGTCTGTGGATAAGGCCGAAGGGATAAAAACAACCTGGCAACGAAGTGTATTGCTTGTTTTGGCCATCACCTTACACAACATACCTGAGGGATTGGCGGTTGGTGTTGCCTTTGGGGCCCTGGCAAGCAATCCTGATGTAGGCATGCTGGCTGGAGCCGTCGCATTGGCCATAGGCATTGGTTTGCAGAATTTTCCTGAAGGGGCTGCAGTTTCTATTCCGCTAAGGCGCGAAGGTTTTTCACGCTTAAAAGCATTTAATTATGGCCAGCTTTCGGGCATTGTTGAACCTATTGCCGGAGTTATAGGAGCCTACTTAGTTTTGGTAATAACACCTTTGCTGCCCTATGCACTTTCATTTGCTGCAGGAGCCATGATATTTGTGGTAGTGGAAGAACTCATTCCTGAATCACAGAATGGCCATGAAACTGATTATTCAACCATCGGTGCCATGCTTGGTTTTGCAACTATGATGTTGCTTGATGTTGCCTTAGGTTAAAATAAAACATTGATTATCAAAATTGTAACTAACAAGCTCTTTTCGAAATCTGTGCAAAAAAAGCAGAAATATTGAATATATGTATAAAAATTTCATAGAAGATCAGCATTTTCAAAATATAGACTACACTGAAAATGAGCTTATAAAAGGCGATTATGAAAATTGCACTTTTAGCAATTGCCTCTTTACGAATTTAAATTTGTCCGACATAAATTTTGTAGAATGTATCATGGAAAATTGTGATTTAACCATGGTGAAATTATCAAATGCCGGATTTCGGGATGTCAAGTTCAGGGAATGTAAACTGCTGGGATTACGTTTTGAAGATTGCAATGATTTTTTATTTGCTGTGGATTTTGATTCATGCCAGCTAAACTTATCCTCCTTTTATCAACGTACTTTAATGAATACCAGATTTAAAGATTGTATTTTGCACGAAGTTGATTTTACAGAGGCAGATTTAGGTGGCTCCACTTTCGACAATAGTGATTTGTCTGGTGCTATTTTTAATAATACGGTTCTTGAAAAAGCTGATTTTCGGGAAGCTTATAATTATTCTATTGATCCTGAGCAGAATAGGATTAAAAAGGCGAAATTTTCAATGCAAGGACTGGTTGGATTGTTGATTAAATATGAGATTGAAGTGGAGTAATTCGCTTTAATTTAAATTACAGATTTCATATTTGATAAAACATAATCAGGAATAAAGTGGCATACACTTTATATCTAAAAATATATGCCATTTTTTAGAAAATTTGTTCTAAACTTCCTCATCCTTTTTCATCCAAACCAAAACGATAATTTCCAGACGGGCAATCAAAAAAGTAAAAAGTCCGAAGAGTGGAGTTAGCAAGGCCATTTTCAGGCCTCCTGAAACCATGCTCGGTGATATTTCACCATGCGCTTCTATTGCGTCAAATGCGTCGATTAGACCAAAAGTTTGTCCTAAAAACCCCCATGCAAATGTAAACCAGCCAATTGAAGAGATCAAAGAGATAGTCTTATTATTCTTATTTTTATCAATTAATGCTCTCACAAACAGTATGATTATTAAAATCATCAAGAATAACATAGGATACATGAAAAAGGGTCCACCCTCGTTAAGTTTTGAAAAAATAGCTTCCATAATAATTTCTTTTTTTTAATGAATACTTAACCAAAAGTAGCTTGAAAGATCATGTCTTTGTTTTAATTGCGACAGTTGTAGCTGTTAAGAAGGTTTTTGACAAAAATAGTGCGATTAAATGAATTAAGCCAGTGATTTTCTGCCAAAAAGGGAGGTGAATTGGTATTTTGTCCCTAATTGGGTGTCAATAATACTAAATTATGTAATATTGTACTTGTGAATTTGCTTAAGCTCATAAATACAAAATTCATCCTGTTGCATTTCCTGTTTTGGGTAGGTGTGTGGTTCTTCTTTGTCTACTTTTTTAGTTATAATTCAACAGATAGCGTTTATGTAAGCTGGTTTTCAAGTTTCTTATTACCGGTTACAATGATTACCACCTATTTTGTTGTTTATTTTTTGATTCCCAGGTATTTACTTACTAAAAAGTATTGGCATTTTGCACTATATGGATTTTACACCCTGGTTTTTTCTACCTACTTGATTGTAATTACCATTATAGGCTGCTTTATTTTTCTTTCTAATTTTAAAATTTCTGATATGCCACCCATGAGCCGCAATTATATATTTGTACTTATCCTGGTTTATTTAGTGGTTGGGCTTATCAGCTTTATAAGTTTATTAAACCATAATTTTAAAACAATTTCTGCAAATAAAGCATTAGAAAATAAGATTTTAGAGGCACAATTGCAATTTAAGGAGCAGGAATTACATTATCTTAAAAAACAGATTCATCCGCATTTTTTGTTTAACACACTAAATACGATTTATGGATTTGCATTAAAACGGTCAAAACATACACCAGAGATTATTTTAAAACTATCGAACCTGCTTGATTATATTTTGTACCAGGTAAATAAACCACAGGTTAGTTTAAAGGAAGAAATACTGCATATCAGGGAGTATATCGATTTGGAAAGAATCAGGTTTCAGGATCGGCTAAAAGTGCTTATTAAATCGGATAAAATTAATGAAAAAGTGCAAATAGCTCCGATGCTGCTTATTCCCTTTGTTGAAAATGCATTTAAACATGGTAGTTTAATCAATG
>JARGGF010000169.1 GCA_029210905.1 Bacteroidales bacterium
GAAAAATGGTTAAAAATATCCTCTGCTGAGCGAAGAACTTTTCTGCTTCATTTAACTTACTCAATGGCTGATGGGTTGATAATGGGGCTTTTTGCACTAAATGAATTCATTTTGATAAAGGGATTAAAAGGGACCAATTACCAGATTGGATTTTTGTTTCAATTTACCGTTTTAGTCTTGCTATTATCAATAGTAATCAATGAATTTTTTAAACGAATACGACGAAAGAAAAAACTAATCAGATTGGTAGCAGTATTTACACGCCTTCCATTAGTATTATTTGCTTTATTTCCAGCCACTTATGCTAATCCTGGTAATTTTATATACTATCAGATGGCTTTTCTTTTTATCTTCCTGTTCTATTTTATGGCAAATCCTTTATTATTTCCTGCCATTAATCACTTATTAAAAAATTCTTATTCACATCAAAATTTTGGACGATTGTACGGTTATGTTTCGTCAATCAATAAAATAATGATGCTTTTTGCTACCTTCTTCTTTGGCCTGATACTGGATATCAATCAATTTGCATTTACTTTTATTTATCCAATGGTTGCTGTTTTAGGTATTTCCTCTATATTTATTCTTACTAAAATAGATTACGATGCCCCTGAATTTAATGAGCCCAAAAAGAAGTTTTTAGTTTCAGTGATGGGTTCATTAAAAAATAGCATTTTAATCTTAAAAGAAAATAAACCTTACCGCGATTTTGAAATTGCATTTATGTTCTATGGTTTCGCCTGGATGGCTACAGCTGCCGTTATTACCATTTTTTTCGAGAAAGTGCTTGGTTTAAACTACTCTAGCATAGCATTTTACAAAAATTCATATAATACATTAGCCATATTGGTTTTACCTTATTTCGGAAAACTATTAGGAAAAATAGACCCGCGTAAATTTGCAATTCTTACTTTCTCTTCTTTGCTTTTGCATTTATTCTTTATGGGATTGACAGAATTTACTCCACTTTACTTCAATTTTTGGGAACTAAAAATATACTATTCACTCATTGCATCCTACATTTTTTATGGCCTCTTTGCAGCAATGATGGCCCTGCTTTGGTATATTGGCTCAGCCTACTTTTGTAAAAATGAGGAAGCAAGCAGTTACCAATCTATCCACTTAAGTTTAACCGGTGCAAGAGGATTATTTGCACCATTAATTGGTGTATATTTTTACGAGCTTATTGGCTTTTCAGGTGTATTTGGAATTTCAGTGATTTCACTTGCTATTGCTGTATTGGTAATGCTTCATTCAATGAAGAAACATCGCCTGGAACTTTTGCAGACTGATATAGTTTAGCAAACGAGTGGCTAAGCTGGATGGTGCATCAAGAATTTTCCCGCTTTTTTAATTTAATTCATGATTAGCACCCTTTCATTTCACTAACTTGCCATTTAAACTTGTATCCTTAAAATCTTTAAACGTTTTAACAGCATCAATTCCTTTTAATCTTTGTAGCCTCCCTGCCAAATCTTTTATTATCTCTTCATTGGCAATATATATATCAATCATACCATAAAATATGTCACTATGTGTATCAAAGTGGAGGGCTTTGATATTTACATTTAACTCAGTTGAAATTAAGGTAGTTACCTGGTTTGCAATGCCTGGCCTGTCAGAGCCGCTCAATTCAATCCGGTATAGCTGCGACATTAATTCTTTTGGAGTCCACTGAGCCCTCACCACTCTTTGACAGGTGTGACCCGAACCGCTATTAAGAATCTCACAATCAGCACGATGCAAACTAATTCGACCATCAACCATCTGACAACCTGTAATATCGTCACCAGGCTGAGGATTACAACATTTTGCTATTTCGACATAGGCATGCAATTTCATTTCATCAACTTCAAGTGCAGGATTCAGCTTTTTAATATTTTCCAGAATATCTGCATCTGAAAACTGTAATTTCCAATACTTAATTAAACGATCTGTGGCCTTTTCTTTAAGAACAGCAACCAATTCATTTTGAGCAATTGCTTCATTCCCAATTTGAAGATAAAGTTCTTTTTTTGTTGATAAACTGAAATGTTTAAGTAGATTCTTCAGTACTTTTCCATCTACCAGAATATTGTTTTTAGCCACCAGGTACTTAAATATTTTTCGGCCTGTTTCAATATGATGTATTTTTTCGCTATTAAATACTTTATTTAAAGCTTTACGGGCTTTGGTGGTTGTTACAAAGTGGAACCACTGTTCTGATGGTTTTTGACTGGTAGAACTTAAAATCTCCACTATATCACCGCTGCTTAACACATGGTTTAGCGGAACCACATTACGTCCTATTTTTGCACCGATGCAATTAAAAGCCAGGTCAGTATGTATTTCAAATGCAAAATCAAGCACGGTTGAATCCTTGGGCAAGGTTACAATTTCGCCGCTGGGGGTAAATACCAATACTTCAGATGCAAAAATATTGAGATTAAAACTATCAAAAAAATCTTGCGAGCTATCGCTGCTATCACCCAATTTATCTTTAATTTCTTTAATCCAGATGTCAAGATCGGTTTCCTTATCAGATATTCCTTTATATTTCCAGTGAGCAGCAAATCCTATTTCCGCCAGATCATTCATCCTTTTGGAACGGATCTGGACCTCAACCCAACGATCTTTCGGTCCTAATACTGTAACATGCAATGCTTCGTAACCATTTGGTTTTGGAGAGGTTATCCAATCCCTTATCCGATCGACCTTAGGATGATACATTTTGGCAATCAAGGAATAAATACGCCAGCATTCTTCAATTTCCTTTTCAGGTGAACTTGGATTAAAAACAATCCTGATTGCAAATAAATCATACACTTCATCAAAGCTAACATGTTTTTTTTGCATTTTTGACCAAATGGAATAGATAGATTTAGTCCTTCCATCAATATCGAATTGTATGCCTTGAGCATCCAGCTCACTTATAATTGGTAAAGAGAAATTGGTAATAAATTGTGTACGCTCTTTTTCGCTTCCACTAATTTTGGAATTGATTTCCTGATATATTTCAGGATGTTTAAACTTAAGGCTTAAATCTTCAAGCTCTGTTTTAATGTTATAAAGTCCGAGCCTATGGGCAAGAGGCACGTATACATATAAAGATTCTGTAACAGTTTTTAGCTTCTTCTTTTCTGAATAAGCTGAGAGGGTGCGCATATGGTGAAGTCGATCAGCTATTTTTATGAATATTACCCTAATATCATCCGAGAGTGTCAATAAGATCTTCCGAAAAGCTTCTGCCTGTACAACATTCTGACTATCAAGCACTTCCCGTACCTTTGAAAGTCCTTTAAGTATGGAGGCAGTTTTTGCTCCAAAATTTTGCTCAATATCATCAATCTGAAAATCAGTTTCATCAACAATATCGTGCAAGAGTGCCGAAATAGCTGATTTAACACCTAATCCAATTTCATTGATTACTATTTTGGCTACCGCTACCGAATGTTCAATATAAAATTCCTGGGAGTTTTTTTTAATCCCTTCAAATTCCAGATTGGCAATATTAAAAGCCTCCCATAGCATTTTTTGATCCTTTTCATCACGGCACCTCCGGCACTTTTTTATAAAATTCTCAAAATCATTGCGAATGAGTTTTGCTTTTAGTTCTTTTTCCGTATTTGAAATATGGATAATAGGGGTTTCATTAGTTATTATGTTTGTATTTTTCATTAGCATTTAATTTTCCGGCAACTTCTTTTTATGCCAAAATCTTTTAAAACGACTATCAACTTAGCTAAGTAATTCTTTCTGTATGCATTTTAGAATAAATTACACTAATATATTAATATTCAAATACTTAAATCTAAATTTCTAATCGATAAAAAGTACAAAGATGGAACAATAACGCAAAATTTTATATTTTTCTTGTGAATATTTTCTACAATTTATAAATAAATAATCACAAGTCAAATATTAAAAGAAAGCAATTGGATGGAATGTTAATATTTTCGGATAAATGGCACATTATCAGGGCTAGATGAAAAGATACTATGTTCAAAAAAGTTTCAATAAAATTTTAGACTTCCACTCTTCTAACCATTTTTATTCCCTCTATCCTTTTCAGTTTAACAATCAATGCATTTAGCACATCAAGATTAGGAACATAAACGGAAACATGGCCTTCGTAAATTCCATTATTTCCGTCAATATTGATTGATTTCATATTTACATTCATCTGATCTGAAATAACATAAGTCATATCATGTACTATTTTTTTTCTATCGATACCTTTTAAAAACAGCTTCGCCACGTATTGATTTAATTTATGGGGCTTCCAGGTTACTTTTGCCACAGAACGTCCTTGTTCGGCATTTAATTTTATAGCATTCTTACAGTTTATCTGATGAATGAAAATATTATCTGACGAATCTTTGTAAGCAATTGATTTATCGCCAGGAACCGGATTGCAACAACCAGCTATAATATAACCAGGCTCATCAATTATTTCTTCAGCAATAAAGGCAGTTTTATGGCTAAAAGCAGCTTTTTCTTTCAACGGAACTTCATTTGCCTTTGCTTTTAAAAAAGATGGTATGAAACTTTCTAAAATACCGGTAGATGTAACAGATTTAAATGCGCGTAACAACTCTCCCCTGGAGATTTGTTTACTGCCAATTCTTGCATAAAATGTCGCTTGATCTTTGCATGCAAAATAACTCACTAACTTATTGACTGTGGTTTCGTCTGAAGGCATTTCAAGGCTTGCCTGTACTTCCTTGAATACAATTTCACCCACCTGCATATTTTCACGCTTTTGCTTTCTGAAATACGCCCTTAAACTATCTTTTGCTCTTGCAGAAACAACATGTTCAAACCAGCTTTTCTCAGGTTTGGCATTATTAGAATCAAGAATTTCAATCTGATCAGCACTATTTAATACATAGCCATTGTTTACAAGTTTCTTATTAACTTTTGCACCAATACAATGTAAGCCCAACTCTGAATGAATATGAAAAGCAAAATCAAGTACCGTAGCTCCCCGTGGCAATTTGACAATCTTCCCTGCAGGGGTAAAAACATAAATCTCTGATATATAAAGATTTAGTTTAAAATTATCCAAAAAATCCAAATCATTTTTTTTTGGATTGATAAGTTGATCACCAATGCTTTCAATCCACTTATCGCGTTCACTGGGTTCTTTGTCCATGCCAATTTTCTTTTCGGAGGAATATCCCCGCTCAGCAATTTCAGCCATACGCTGACTAAGAATCTGAACTTCGCGCCAGTTGCCATCCTTAATCATCACATCAACAATAAGGGCTTCAAATCCGTTTGCCTTAGGATTTTTAACAAAATCCTGCAAGCTTCCCCGTCTGGGCATAAAAACATCAGTAACCAGGGTATATACATTGTAGCATTGTCTGCGTTCAGAAATTCTGCCTTTTGCTTTAAAAATTAACCGAAGTGTCTGGAAATTATGAATTTCATCAAAAGATAATTGCTTTTCATTCATTTTTGTCCAGGTAGCATATAATGACTTGCGAATTCCTTTTATTTCATAGCTTATCTTTTCTTTTTGCAGTACATCGGCCATCTTTATTTTAAATTCTTCAAGAACTTCTTCCCTCTTTTCTTTTGTGGACTCAATCATTTGCATCAATTTATTATAATTTTCAGGCAAATGAAATTTAAAACTTAAATCCTCTAATTCTCTACCCACCTTGTTTAATCCCAGTCTTCTGGCTAATGGGGCATAAACATAGAGTGTTTCTCCTGCTTTAACAATCTGTCTGTTTTCAGACATTCCATCAAGTGTTCTCATATTGTGCAAACGATCAGCCAGCTTGATCAAAATTACCCGAATATCTTTTGGAATAGACATTAGCATCTTTCTAAAAGTCGCTGCCTGAACATTTAACTCATCAGAATAAACATTTTTTATTTTTGTAAGTCCATCAATAATAGATGCAACCCTGCTACCAAATTTATTAGTAATTAAATCCAGACTTATCTCTTCATTATCCTCAACTACATCATGCAGAAGTGCACAAATAACAGAAGTAACCCCAAGGCCAATTTCCCTGATAACAATTTTGCTAACCTCTATTGGATGAAGTATAAAAGGCTCCCCTGTTTTTCTTTTTATTCCAGAGTGGGCATCATAAGCAAAATTAAAAGCAGAGATCAATAACTTTCTGTTTTTCGGCGTATTACACCGTGGACATAAATCGAACAGTTCCAGAAAAGCTTTCTGAACCTGTTCATCACCCCTAATCTCATTATTTAACTCAAAATCAGCCATCAAAAAAAAATTGTATCTGCGCTATAAATTTAGAAATTTTTTGAAAAGAATCCCCCGTTTATTTGGAACTTGCAGTAAAAACGAAAATTAAAGCAGCATTTTGGAACTACACAAAATTACAACCATTTTATGCATTTTTATTTTATTTTTTAAAAAAAATTTGTTAATCAATCAAATTTATAAGTTCAAGCTCATATACAATGATTGAACGTGCCGGAATTTTATCCATATCACCCAGCAATCCATGAGCTTTAAATGGAGGCATAATAATTCGGGCTTTATCACCCTTATGTAACAATAAAATACCCTCTTCAAGTCCAGATTCTACTCCTCCGTGCCCAATTGCAAAGTCTTTGGAGCCCAACGAATCGGAAGTATAACATAAAGTTCCATCCAGCAGAGAAATTGTATAATTTAAAACAGCTACTTGTCCTTCTTTAGCCTTTGGGCCACTTCCTTTTTCATATATTTCGTACCAGATTCCGGATTTAGTCTCAGTCATATTCCATTTTCTGCGCTTTGCATAATTAGCAATCCGCTCTGCATCAAGAGTTGTCAAATACCTGTTTGCAGTCTCCAGGGATTTATTATAGGCATCAAGCTCTTTTTTTGTTTTGTGAGTTTTCTCCTTATTTGTTTCGGTACACGAAGTATTAAAAATAAAGAAAGTCAAAAAAAAACTAAAATAAAATAACAAAGAATAGCGTCTCATTTATTTAACTATGATTGTTTTATTGCTCTTTTATATTCATTTAACAAGATAACGAAGTTTTCAATGGTTTTAGTGAGCGAATCAAAAGATTTTCCGCCCGCAGCATTTCTATGTCCTCCTCCTTGATAATGTTTTCGGGCAAATTCGTTTACATCGAATTTTCCAATAGACCGAAATGAAATTTTAACATGATCTTCTTTTTCAATAAAAATTGCAGAAAAATTAGCACCATCAATTGAGAGGGCCATATTTACAAACCCCTCTGAATCACCATTTTGATGGTTGTATTTTTCAAGATCCTCTTTTGTCAGAAATACGAATGCTGTTGCCAATTCGGGATAAAACCTTAAGCGGTTATGCAGGGTATTTCCGAGTAATTGCATGCGCGTGTATGGATACTCGTTATATAATTTATTAATAACTTTGGCCTTATCGGCGCCCATTTCCAGAAGCTTTCCTACAATCTCAAAAGTTCTTCTGGTTTCAGAATTATGGTGAAACATTCCTGTATCAGTAATGATGCCTGTTAACAGACATTCAGCAATTTCAACTCCTGAATTTACATCACCTTCAAGTGCTTCAATAAATTCGAAAACAAGTTCCGAAGTAGAACTCACAGAAGTATCGGATATCATATAGTCAACAAAATCAACTGGTTGAGGGTGATGATCTATCATCACTTTAATATTATTACCAGAATTGATATGATCTCCAATGCCGTTTGTTCTTTTGGGATCATTAAAATCACAGAAGAATAACAAATCAGCCTTTGATATTATTTTCTTTGATTTCCCAGGTTCTTTATCAAAGCAAATTATATTTTCAGTTTCTGGCATCCATTTTAAAAAATCCGG
>JARGGF010000016.1 GCA_029210905.1 Bacteroidales bacterium
AATCCGTATAAACTATTAAGAATAGGCAGAAGTACAAACAATGCTTCTTTCGCTGTTGATATATATAAGGGAAATAACTCAACAACCATAAATCATCATTTGGCCGGAAATGGCAGCAGTTATCTATGTGCTGACAATGGGATGTTGGCAATCGGTCAAAATTCAGCACTATATAAAGTTGATATTTATTCCATTCCTGGGCAGGACAATAGAATCAGATTCAAGCAGGATGGAGATTTAATTGCAGGTTCATTTGTAGGGCGAAATACTGATAGCAAGATCCTTACAATTAAAAATTCTGAAGCTTCGGATATCTATTTTTATACAGATAACACATTAAGAGCTATTCTTGATTCTTCCGGGAATTTTGGGATAGGAGGCGATCCTAATAATAAGTTTGAAGTTTTTGGAACTTTGGGAAATGTTCAGATAACTTCAGACGGAGCTAACTTAAATTTTACCAGACCTTCAGTAAACTATTTTAAAACTACTTCGGTTGGTGGTCAATTTGCTTGGCGGGTAAATGGAAGTGATAACAATGCAATGTCACTGGACACCGCTGGTAATTTAACTTTACAAAATAACACTTCGTATAAAATAAATAGTACTACAGGTGCAGCTATAAGAACAGTTCTGATAAATGCATCCAACGATGTTTATTTAGGTGGTATTGATGTAGGCATTAACGATACATATATAAGGAGGTCAGGCGCTAATAAAATACAACTAACAGCAACACAAAATATTAATTCACAGGCAGTTATTGCTCCCTCAATTTCAACTTCTGTATTTTCAAGTGGTTTTGCAGGTTCTGGCTGGCAAATTGATAGTGCCAATAATGCAACTTTTGACAATTTGACTGTTAGACAGGGTATGAAAATTTATGACCTCGAAGTAAATAAAATTCGTTCTGGGAATGGAAGTTATTGGTTTAGTGATGGTGGAAAATTAACAAATGTATATACAGCAAACAATGGTAATGATTATTATGTGCTGGATTTTGACCCTGAAATATCATTACCTTTTGTTGCTAATGATATCGTTAGAATCCAAAATTTCGATGGAAATAATATAAAATCATTTGAAGGTAGAATTTTTTCGGCTGGGATGCGAGCAAATGCTACAATTCCATATATAGCAATTTATTTTACAGATTTTGTTGGTGATATTCCAGAAATTGGTGATGAAATTGTAAGAGTTGGAAGTTCATTGAATACCTCCAGACAGGGTGCAGTCTACATTACAAGCAGTGATGATTTTGCACCTTACATTGATGTAGTAAATAATTATAATGCGGTTGGTGGTGCAGGTGTGCGCTATATAAGGGATTATTTAAATGGTTCAACTATTAATAATGGAAATCATTGGGTTGAAATTCAGGCTATGCAAGAGGGCGTTAATATGGCGCTTGGAAAAACTCCAATAAGCAGTCACGCACTCACAAATGGAACAATAATAACAGACGAAATTATAATTACATCTCCTTATGCAACTGGTACATTTGGTGTAATACAATATGTTCAGCTTGATTTAGGCAAAATTTACAACATTGACACGGTAAAAGTTTGGCATTATTGGGGTGATGGAAGAACTTTCCACAACACAAAAACCCAAGTAAGTGCAGACGGCATAAACTGGGTAACTATTTTTGATTCAGCAGTTAGCGGCGAATACGCTGAAACAAGTACTGGTAAAACCCATACCGTTCCACATTATAGCGTTAAAGCAAGGCTAGGCAAATTGGATGGAATTGTTGATGCACAAGCAGGGTTAAACGGTTCACAAATAAATTACTATGGACTTTACAGTGATAATGTGCACCTTAAAGGACATATCTATTCAAGTTCTGGTAATATAGCAGGTTGGAATTTAGCAACTGATACTTTTACAAGTTCTAACAGCCGTGAAATGATTCATAAAGATTATGGTTTTGCAGTTAGTGCCAATGCTTTGACAAGTGCTAATATATTAACTGTAAATTCTAGGGTTAATATGTATTATCAGAATAGTTCTAATTGGGGAATAAAAGGCGTAAATAGTTTGGGTGCGCCTGTATTTCAGCTTGGAAGTGTCAATAAAATTGCGGGTTTTAATTTCGATGATAACAATATATACAATAATTCAATAAAAATTAATGGAGCAAATGGCAATATAGAGCTTATACAAGATGCTGAAGCTATTCCGCCTAAAATTTCACTGATAAATGATTCTGGTGTAGCTTCACTTACAATTCAAGGGCGTTACACTGGCAATAATTATACAGAAATATTTTCAAAAGAAGGTTTACTTATACAAGAAGATTCAACTAATTCTCTTTATATAACTGGAGGAGGCGCAATTCTGTTAGTAGCTAGTCGGGCAAATACAATACAGGCTGGTTATGGATTAGCATTAAATGCCGGCAGTGGTTATGTAATAACAGCAAACAGAAATATTGTAGCGCCCAATTTCGTGTTAAGTTCTGATTTCAGGCTAAAAGAAAACATTAAATCCATTCAATTACCAGATATTCAATCAGTTGAAATTAAGCAATTTAACTTAATTGAAGATAAAAATAAAACTAAACGCTATGGTGTTATTGCACAGGAATTAGAAAAGGTTGCGCCAGAACTTGTTTATACTGATGAAAAAGGCTATAAGTCAGTTGCTTATACTGACTTTTTAATTGTCAAAGTTGCTAGTTTTGAAAATGAACTAAATAAACTAAAAAGAATAATTAAATCCAAACTAAACAAATTTTAATCATGGCACTATCAGCAACCCCCACACTAACAGAAATTAAAGCTGAGTTAGGTAGTTCTGCAAATGACTTAATCAGCTTTATTGCAGCAGCAGGAAAAACAGGGGTTTTTGATGACCAACTAGATTTTTCAGGTTATTCATATAATCCTTTTTATGGTAACTGGAAGCAAACTTTAACAACTTATTTTAATGAATTGGGCATACAGCAAAGTTATAGTATAACTTCAAATGGTTATGGTTGGACAATTGATTTAAAGCCTACTTGGGTGGTCGTTAGTCCTTCAACAGGTGCAAGTGGAATTACAAACATAACAATTGATCCATCTAGAAATCTAGGTGCAGCAAGGGATGGAACTATCGTTTTTAGGCAAAACACGTCATTATTAACCTACAATTTTTTAATTTTTCAAGATGGATCTATTTTTTAATAACTTAAAATAAATAATCATGAATGAAGTACAATTAAACCCGGGTAATCCGAGAGATGCCGTTCAAATTATCGATACCTTGACACAAGATGTACAGTTGAAACGACGTGAGGCTAATATCTTTCAACATTGCCTGCATACTTTGAGTGAATATGTAATGATGCAGTCGAAAAAACCCGATGAACCCAAAAAACCTGAGCCGAAAAAAACTGATAAAACTAAAAAACCTGAGCCTAAAAAACCTCAAAGCAGAGATATTAATATTAAAAAATAGCGTCCTTTAGTAAACTTTTGAATTGAAATATCATTGCATTGTAAATTTTCAATGCAATGAAAAAACCTTTTTTTTACGAGGCTAAATCTGAAACAGAAGTTGACATCCACATCTTTGGTGCCATTGGTGAGGATGAGGCTTACTGGAACCAGGGCACCAATAACACTGCTTATGCCCTGGTGTCACTAATCAAGCGCCTTGATAAAACTTACTCCCGGATAAATGTCCACATCAATTCGCCTGGCGGCTATATTGATGATGGATTAGCCATTTATAATACACTGAAAGCTGCAAAAGCAGATGTTCATACTTACAATGCCGGCCTGGTTGCATCCATGGCAAGCATTATTATTTTGGCAGGGACCACTCATTTTCCTAAAACTTCTCTTTATCATTTACATTCCGCAAGTACCATAACAATTGGAAACATTAAAGATCATGAGGAGAAAATAGCATCCTTAAAGGTTTTTGAAAACGCATTGCAGGAAGCAATTTCCGCTAAAATCGGGCTGACAATTGAAGAAATTCAAGCAAAGTGGTTTGATGGCAATGAGCATTATATGAGTGCTGCAACCGCAAGTGAAATTGGTTTTGTTGATTTTCTGGAAGAGGTTACAGTAGAACCTCCAGCTGCAATTAATAAACTGGAAAAAATGAGTTACCAGGAGGTGATGAACCTCTACAAACAGGAAGTTGGCACTAAAAGAGAAAAAAGTTTTTTAAAACGCATTGCAGCCATTGTAAAACCGAATAATAACGAAAATCCTATAGACATGAGTAATACTTTGAAATTTAAGGCAAAACTTACTGTTTTGCTTGCTTTGATTGGACTTCAGGAATTTGTTTTGAATTCCAGTAACAAAGTAGAAATTGACATTGATGAGGCCTACAAAATAAATGATGCTTTGGAAGCAAAGGATCAGGAAATTGATGGTTTAAAACAAGCAAATACAAAGCTTGAGGAGCAAAACACGGGGCTTAACAATAGAATTGCAGAAATGCAGACAATTATTGACGGGAAGCCGGCTGGGGTTGCTGCAAATCCTAAGGGGGGGGATAATTCCAAGGATAAGGATAAAAAGTCTGTAGATGAATTGGATGATGAGACTTCAACTGCCCTGCGAGAGTACAACAAAAAATTAGGGCTAATTAAATAATTTTTTCACTTTTAAAATTTAAGAAAATGGATTTAACGACTCCCATTGACATAACCGCAATTCAGGGTACGGCAGACAAAATTAAGCCTAAGATTAAAAAGTTGATGATGCAGAATATTCGTTCTGTATTGGCTACTTTGGCCAGTATAAAGGGTATTCAGTCATCAATTGATATGCTTACTTTCATTGAAGGAAATTTGGCCATGCCTTATGATCCTACTTTGCAAAACTGGCAGAAATTGGGTGACATCAAGAAAAGAACTGCTAACGTAAAAGTTGGTATGGTTCCAATTAAGGATGAGATTGAAAGATACAGGGACACCTACCTAATCGCACTTGAAGAGTTGAATTTGTCTGAAGCAAAACTTCCTTTTGCTCAGTGGTACCTTGAAACAATTGTTGGTGTAGGCTTACAAAGTTTATTCATTCTTCCTTATCAGGGTGTACATAATGCTGCTGGTACATCAGCAATTGATATCGCTGATGGGTTCTTCAAAATTATTGAGGATGAAAAAACTGCCAATAACATCACAGTTGCTTTAGGCAATTTATATGAACTTTCTGGTGCAGCTACTGATTATACATCAGCCAATATTGGCACTGAATTGAAGGCTCAATATTTCAATTTTCCTGAGGTCACTCAGCAATTGGCTACAGTTGAAATTCGAATTCCTTACAGATATCGTGAAATGTATAAGGAATGGTGGAAATCTGAATATCCAACTAACATTGGTGGAGATGTGCCAACTGACTATTTGGATGGGACTGACAAAAAAGCCAAATTCATCTGGGAATCTGCAATGGGAGCCAGTAAAAAAGTTATCATGAATGTACCTGGCGTGATGACCTATGAAACAGATAATGATAACAAGGAGTTTGGCAAGATGAAAGTATTTCATCCAGATAATAATCCTTTTTATGTGGCTTGTGTAAACAAGATTGTAATTGGATTCCAAATTCACACTTTAGACAAAAGAGTTTTCTCAGTTAACAACTTATAGTCTCACTACCGGGCCCGCCCGGTTTTTCGAATTTCGAATTTCTAATTTCTAATTACTAAGAAAATGATTGAATATCAAGATATTACCAATACTGTAAAGGAAAAAGGTAACATGGGTGGCGCCTGGGAAGATGTCTACTTTGCCCCTAAAGATGACTTCGCGGAGTTCGCAACCAGACCCCCAGAGAGCGGAGATAGGGAATTTACAACTATGAATAAGCTCATAATTGGGCAGGATCGTTTAAAACCAGGCAAAAAGCTTTATAAGGCTTATAATACACTGGAGAAAGTTTCATTAACAGCTCCCAGGCAGGGAGAAATTGACGGCATTAGTCATAAACCAACATTAGAACTCTTTAATCCCGGATTGACAAGCGAAGCATTAGCAATGCTTTTGATTCCTAATCAATCGTGGATTTTTTACGTTCGTACAGGTGAACAAATGTTTAGAGTTGGTGGGGAACAATTTGCCGCAAAACTATCTGCTGAAGGTGAAGTTGGAACTGGTAAAACTACAGCTGACCTGAAAGGTAATTCAATGATATTCACAACTTACGACGTTGGTTTTCCTCCTGAAGTGGTTGATATTGATGCCATTTTAGCCATGCGAAATGCTGTTGATGAAGGTTTAACGGTAGTTTATGCCCCAGCTCATGGTGACACCCTGGTTCTTGTTGATGCTGACCCAACTATTACTTTTGGCGAAGCTGTTGTTAATGCTGATACATTAGCAGCATTTACCAACCAGGAGATTGAGGCCATTATCACACTGAAGTCTCTTGATGTTGATGGAAATGAAGTGGCCAACAAGCCATTCACCGCTGCAATACTTGGTAATGTGGTAACTATCACACCTACCAGCAACTTTGCAGCAGCAACCATATACCAGGTTAAGTTTGATGCAACCAAGGTTCTTAGTGCTGATGCAAAAGGACGGGTTAATGGTTCTAATTACGCAAAATTTACAACTGCATAATGCTTCTTCTTTTTTGGCTATTTTTGGTTTAATAGATGAAAGCCCCGTGATGGGGCTTTTTTTATGTCCTTCTGGCAATTTTTGGAAGTTGCTACTTTTAACCTGAAATTCTGAAACTTAAATTCTGAAACAATGGAAGAATTAAATAAAAATATTAAACAATACCTAAAACAAAAAGAGCCTGAGTATTTTGAAGGCGTGGAACTGTATAATCAGCATAAAAATGCTCGCAAAAATATTATAATGACATTGAACCAGCATTGGAATAAGGGTTTTATGCACACAAAGCTTATTTACGAGTTAGAAGTACTGGTCGGGATTGAAAAGCACTCGAACAAGACTTCTGTTTTAAAGCATCGTCCCTTATATGCACCTGTTAATCTAATAGACCAAACCAAAGAAGAGGTTCCTGAAAATTACGAATATAAGGTTCCTTACAACGATCTTCCGGAAGAATTAAAATCACTTGTGATTGAAAAGGGCCAATTGTATAATGCACTTGAGGTAAGCAAAAAAGAACTTGCAGAAATTGGAAGTGGCAATGATGTTCAATCGGTATCGAGACGCAAAATTATAATGAAGGACATGCACCGTATGTCTGACAAAATTAAGAATATCCATGCGCTGCTATTAAAGTATGAAGAAACTAAAAAGATGGAGGACATTGAGTCTGAAATTAATGCACTTCATGAAGCTTCCGGTTCCGGAGCTGAAACTAATGATGAAGATGATGAAGCATTGGAAAGCGATAACCTTGAAAGCATCTTCCAATATGAAAAAATGGATTATTGGCAGAAAAAGGATTTATTAAAACGGCTGCGCTCATCAGTTCCCAGACAGGAACAGAGAGCAGTGGAAACAGATAAGGCTGAGGTTAAAGCAAATAACCAGAAGAAGGCGGAATTGGGTAGAAAAATGATTCAAATTCTGGAGGCATTCTTTACTGATAATAATGAGCCAAAAGATGAGCCTGAGGCTGAGAATAATGAAGAGTAACTTTTAAATTTATAATTATGAAACCGACAATCGGAAGAGTTGTGGTATATAACACAACGGAAAATGATCGTGAATTAATGAAAAATCATATCGAGTGCAATATTCAAATGCAATTACCTGCCATTATAGTAGCGGTTTGGAATGACAATGAAGGTGAAGAGCTGGTTAATCTTAAAGTAATGACAGATGGTAATATGCCATTATGGAAAACTTCTGTAAAAAGAGGTAATGAAGAAATGGACTGGAACTGGCCTGTTATTCAAAAATAAAATATGCTTTTTGACACACAAAAAGAAACGCACGCTTTTTCCAATTCTATAGTTAGTATGTCTCATCCTGCCAGCTTTATTAGCTCGCAGGATGATTATCTTTCTAAGTATCTGAGAGAAATAGACTGGAGAAAAGCTGATGAGTGTTATCACTTTACCAGCAATGGAAGGTTTGCGCTTCATGATATGTTAATTCATATTGCTTCCAGAATTGGGGATGCAAATTGTATTGTTAGTAGCTTTAATTTATCTGTGATTGCTGCTAAAATGTTTATCCGGGCCTGGGATAAAGGATTTTTCAAGAGCCTGGCTTTTGTGCTAAATGCGCAAAAGAAAAGCAATTTTGCTGATGCTATAAAGCTTATCGATGGAAAGTTTCCAATGGTATTTACAAATATCCATGCAAAAGTGGGTTTATTGTGGAATGATAAGCAGTTTATTACCATTGTTACCACTGGTAATTTAAGCAGCAACAACAACATCGAACGAGGTTTTATTTCAACTGCCAAAGACATTTTTGATTTTGACAAAAAATGGATAGATGAATTATTCAATTGAAATATTAAACAAAATTGAAGAGTTTGCGGCTGCACTTATCACACCGCATGATATTGCAGTTATTTTAGAAGTTCAGCCCAAAGAGTTCATCGATGAACTTAAAGATGTTACATCTGATGTTTACAAGGCTTTTTATAGAGGTTACTTGCAAAAGGAATTGGATATAAGGCAAAAAAACTTATTGCCGCTTGATGTGGACACTGAAGACTTTACGCTCACTCAGCTCAAAGATTTCAAATCAAAACTAATCATCCAGCTTGATGGCTAAAACTCACAAAGCCGAAAATATTACACTTGATCGCATTCGTGCCTGGCTGAATGATCCTGATTCATCAGAATTATCGGAAACGGACCGGGCAATTTATGATCGATGGGACTTTGCTTATGATCAATTGAAAATTGAAAAGCCGGCAGCCGTTATTAATCGTTTGATGGTGAAATTTGACATTTCAAAAGCCCAGGCGTATGTTGATATCCGAAATTGCCAAAGATTGCTAAATCCAATTAATAGAAGGGATTCAGACTGGTTAAGAAATTTTATAGTTGATGATGCCATATTGCAAATCAAGGTAGCACGTGAAAGGGTTGATTCCAGGGCATGGCAAAAAGCCAGGGCTGATTTAATCCGGATTTATGCCATCGAGAAAGATGACAATAAGGGCATTGACCCGGAATTATTGGGAGGGAATGAATATTTCATTACCATAAACTTTGGCGATCATATTGAAAAAATTAATATGAATGAGCTCCACAAAATGCCTTTAAATAAGCGCATTGAAAAAACTGAATTTTTATTCCAGGATATTGATGAAGAGGACGCTAAATTCATTCTGGAATCATGATTTTACCTTTATCATTTAATCCCTTCCAAACTGCCATTGCTATTCTCCAGGCAAAATATAATTTTATGGTTTCAGGCAGGGGTTTTGGTAAATCAACCTACTTCGGTAACCAACAGCATCAGATTGTACAACATTTACCTGGGGCTAGCGGCATAATTGCTGCAAAAACATACACTCATGTTTTAACTTCCATTCTACCATCAGCTTTTGCGCATCTTGAAAGGATGGGTTATATTCGTGATGTTCATTATGTTATAGGCAAGCAACCGCCTAAACAATGGGGCTTGCCTTACCACACTCCTGTTAAAGACTTTTCAAATTATATTACTTTCTTTAATAAAGAAAGGCCTGTAGGTTTCTATCTTACATCTCAGGAACGGATTGGTTCCGGCCGTGGACCGAATACCGATTTTCTGATGACCGATGAAACTTTGCGACTGGACAAACAGCGCCTGGATAATGAATTGTCCCCTACCCTAAGGGCAAATAAAGATAAATTCAGGCATATTCCATGGCATTTAGGAGAATATCACAGTACTTCCATGCCAATAACACAAGCAGCAAGATGGATTCTCGAGATGGGAGAATATTACCTGCAGGAATACGGAATTGATTATTTCGGACTTTGGCGCCAGGTGGTTAAGATGCAGATTGAATTGCTTGATATTGAAGATGAGCGGGAATTTATGCTTCAATGGAATGAGATTCAACGTGTAAGAAGGCAAATGATGCCTTTGTTATCGAAAGATGGTAAAACCCTTTTTACACTTTCTAATGCTTTTGATAACATTGCAAATGTTGGCTTATCCTACATTCGGGAGCAAAAAAAACGTCTTCCGGAAATAATCTTCTTGATTGAAATTATGAACATGGTTTTGACCATGAATGATAATTGTTTCTATGCTCTGGATGAGGACCGACACATTTATTATGATGGTTGGGATGATGATTTAACTCAGGATGTGGCTTTGGCCAGCAATTTTGATTTTGCAAAATTGAGTAATCGCAAATGTGATACCTTGAGCCGAAAGTATTATAACCCAAAAGAACCAATTTATCTTTTCTTCGACTGGGGAGGAACTGTGAGTTTTACCCTGGCTTGCCAAATGAACCGGAAAACGAATACCCTTTATATTTTAAAAGAATTTTATGTTGAGCCTGGCGGTAACATGCCTACCAGGTTAATGCATGAGTTTACAGAGTTTTTTGAGCCTCACACGAATAAAACTATTTACTTTATTCGTGATAGTTACGGGGATAATAAGTCCATACAATCAAGTAAAACGATTAACAAGGATGCTATCTCTGCCTTGAAAAAAGCAAAATGGAAGGTGATTCCCAGGACCCACCGATTTAAGGAACCGCCCATGTTTGAAAAATGGCAGCTGATGCAGAAAGTGATGAGTGAAGGTGATAGTAAACTATTCAAAATCAGGATAGATGGGAATAATTGTAAGTATTTGGTTATTTCTATGAAAGATACAAAAGTTAAACAGGTTGGGAATGAGTTGAAGAAAGATAAGAGCCTGGAGGCGAAGAAAGGAGCTGACCAAAAGACGGCACCGCATTCGACGGATGCTTTGGATAAAGGGGTATGGTATTTGTTTAAGGAAATAAAGAGTGGGGTTTTTGTGCCGGTGAATATTTAAAAAATGGTCTCCATCAAATTTTTTGTAAATTGATTTTGTGAAAAATATACAAAATCCCTTTCCAAAAATTTTTTCAGGAGGTTTCTCTACAAGGCGCCTTTTGGCGGTGAAAATGCTGAATATCAATAATTTAGAATGTTTTTAAATTACTGATTTTCAGCATTTTTTTTATTTTCAGCGTGTTTTTTATGCAATTAATTGAAAATCAATATTTTACAATTCTTGTAAGTTGTTGAAAATCAACCTATTTGCACACTCTTAATTTTATAAGTATCTTTATATCAGATAATTAAAACAAGAAATGTCATGGAATACACAATCACAATTCAACATCCAACCGAAATAAAAGAATAAACTTATAGCAGTTTTGTTTTTGGATTCACAAAAAAAGAGGCAATTAAAAATTTTGCAACTTGGTTAAAAGTAAAACAAAGTGAATTACAAATTAATGAAAGATTTGCATTATGTAACGATAACGGGTATATTTTCAAAATGTATTTACAATAAAATGCACGGGTTATGTTGTATTTTTTAACGCAGGTTTTTTGAGCCGTTTTCCCATCAAAAAAACACTGAAAACAACCGCCGAGAGTGAGAAACTCGAATAAAACCGATTTATTATTTATACAAAAATCTATTTATTATGAAACAAGTATTTGCAGTACTTAAAGGAGATGATCAAACGTATTTTTTAGAGCAAAAAAACGCAGAGGATCACGCAATTAAAAACGGTGGTGAATTATTCCAAGAGGAGATCACCGAAAAACGATTAAACGAACTTAAAACGCAGAAAGGTTTTTTTCTGGATTTACCACTTATGGAAGTCAAAAAGAATGATAAACCAAGTAAGGAGAAAAAGCCAGATGAATTATTAAAAGAGGTTGAACGGCTAAAAAAAGAGAATGAGAAACTTAAAAAGAACAATTCTTTATCATTTGAAGAGGCAGCCGAATTGTACAGAAAAAAGGCTGATTTATTAAAGCAAATAGCCTCATTTAATAATGTGTTAAACCTTTTAAGTACAGATATTGAACTTAAACCAGATGACAAGGACGAATTACGCACTGATTGGGCTGAAATAGTCCTTAATACAGGGAGTTATCATAATAAGCGCGAACGCTTTAGAATTAATAATATTCACGTTATTAGCGATTTTATTAAGTATACAAGTGAGAAAGTAAACCAAAAGATAGAAATCTTAAAAGCCGAAGTTCAGGAGCTTTAAACTAAATAGGGGGCGCACGTTTGCAGCGTGACAGCCCCCTTATACAAAAATCTTATACAAAGTTAATACAAAAATCTATAACAATGAATGCAATAATATTAGAAAAACGTAAGGCATTGCAAACCCTTAGCCATGCAGCGCAGGAAGCCGCCAAAGATGAGGGCATAAACCCAGAAGAATACAAGGTTAACGAACTTCTTATGATGCTCATCTATAATCCTGATAATGAATATACTTTTAATTCATTCTTTGGATGGAAGCGAGAAGGGTACACCATAAAGAAAGGATCTAAAGCTTATGTAATTTGGGGACAGCCCATCAACCGAACTCGACAAGACCAACAAGGAAACACCAAGGAAAGCACAGAAGACCAAGAAAGCGAACCGCCTTTTTTCCCTCTGGCTTATCTGTTTAGATCTGATCAGGTTCTTAAACCGATCAAACTTCCAAAGTCCGACAAAAAGAAAATAAAAATGGAAGTGGATCAACCTTCTATAAGTATAGACCTATAAGTATCAATATATCAGGCAATTGTATCATATATGCCTGATTTTCTCTTTTTGGAAGTCACCAAATTCGATAGGGCACAGCGGGCTCTAACGAGAGAAAAAAAGAAAAATCCCTTAATTGGCTGCAAGTACATAAGGTTTTATGTATTTGCTAACTAGCCAATTAATGGGATTTTCTTTTTTAATAAACTATAAAGGTTTTTGTTTAGAATGTTTCTAAATAAGCGGTCGCTGGCGCGACTGCAGTTCTCCTCTTGAATCATTGTATTCAAATTTTTACCTCTCTGTCGTTTCTATGGTAAAATTTCAACACAATGATTCATCGTTGCCCTGCTTGGAGTTTGAGCACTACATTTTTTATTGTCCTTTCTTAATTTTCTATCTGTTTACACTTTTGAAGCATGATTAAAAGAAGAGTTACAGAGCTTAATGCAGTGCTGGCTGATTGGGATGAAGCTAAGCTTCCTAATGGCCAGGATAAATATTTCTCTGTAGCTTTTGTGAGTAAAAAAGGAGAGTTCAGGTTTGTAAAGCGCGGACGAAAAACAGGTTTAAGAATGCACATGAAGGATAATGACATGAAGGCTGTACAACCTGTTGATACTGATGGGATGGACATAGGTCATGTTTACCCGGTCTGGATTCACTCAATTATTTTTTACTCAGGAAATGTTGTAATGAATCTGTTAAAGAATGGCAACTGAATTTAGTAAACGCGGATATCCTCTGATTTCTGTAAGCTCGAATAAAGTAGTGATGTTGACTGATGAAGAAAGCACACCAATTATTTCTTCTAATAGAGAGGTTGAGCCTGTAGCTGTGGGTAATTTCAAAGCTATACCCTGGTATGACGACAATGACTTCCCTCAAAAGGCTGACAAGATTATTTCTGAAACCCCTGTATTAAAAAGAGCTTTGGGTGACTTGACAAAAATTACAATGGGTCAGGGTATTTTCCCATGCGAGGTTGTTGATACGCTGGACACCGGACAGGAGGTACTTAAAATGATTAAAGATCCTGTAATCACCAACCAACTTCAATCATATGTTATCAGACGGTATCTTGCAAAAACACTTTATGATGTGAATAGTTATGGAAGTGCATGGGTTCAGTTTATTCCAAACATTGAAGGTACTAAGATATTGAAATTAAATCCGGTTAACGCCCTTAAAGGGAGAATGGAAATGTTCGACAATAATGGCAAGGTTAATAATTTATTGGTATCTGGCAAGTGGCCTGACCCTGAGGCAAAAGATATTGCACCCTATCTCCTATTGGATGAAATAGATCCATTCGAACATCTGACAAGATTGAAAGATGAAGGCGCATTGAAAGGCAAGACAGTTTTTATGCAGCTCAAGAATTCATTTTCCTCAAATGATTTCTATCCTTTGCCTAACTGGTATACTGCAAAACTTTGGATTGATATTTCACAGAAGGTACCAAAGATTATTAATGCAGGAATGGATAATGTTTTGAACATCTTTTTTCTAATAAGAATTCCAATTTCTTATTGGGAAGAGAAATACCCGGAGGATGAATTTGAAACTCAACAAGAGAGAAAAAATTTAATCCAGGCAGACATTGAAAAGCTTGAAACTCAATTCACCTCAGTAGAGAATGCAAGAAAAGCTTTAATTACACATTTCGGGTATAATGAGGGAAGTGATGATAAATGGGAAATTGAAATTAAAGAGCCAAAATTCTCACAGGAAAACTTTGTTACCTCAAATGCAGCTGATACTCAGACAGCAATCGCAACCGGCATTTCTCCCGATTTACTAGGGCTAATGTATGGAAATTCAAAGGGGGGAAGCATGCAAAGGGAATTGCTGTTGTTACAGTATGCGCTTAGCTGGGAATCCCGTCAGTTAGTAGCAGACCCTGTTGAAATGATGTTAAAATTCAATGGAGCTGATGAAAACCTCCAGCTGAGATTTAGAAATACTTTTCTCACAACGCTCGATACCGGGGCCGGTACCAGCACTCAATTAAGTTAATATGATACTATCTGATATAGCAAAAGTTAAAGAGTTTCTTCCGGTTAATAAGACTTTGGAATTCGAAAAGTTACAACCTTTTGTTGCTGATGCTGAAAGAATAGTGGAAGAAACAATAAGTACTGAGTTCTATGAGGAAATGGTCAGTTACCTGGCTAATCCAGTTCCTATTAAACCCTACTTTGACAAGGTTGTTCTGAAATTACAGGATGGTATTTCCTTCCTGGCATTTCATCTGGGATTCGATATTTTAAATACTGTATTTTCAAACCAGGGATTTCACCGCATTGAGACGGAAGATGGAAGTAAGAAAGCTTTATTTCAACGCCAGGAGGAGAATCTGAAACGCACTTTCAAAGTACAGGGCTATAATAAACTTGATTTGGCCCTGGAATACCTTGAGAAAAATAAAGCTGAGTTCTCTACCTGGACTAATAGTGATGCTTATACATTAATGAAGTCAAACTTCATTAATTCAACCAGGGAATTTTCTTCAATTTATAATATCAACAATAGCAGGCTGGTATTTCAAAAGCTCCGCAACGCTCAGAATTTGGCGGAGGATTTTGATATTATTCCTTTGATTGGACGTGATTTATATGATGAAATTAAAACGCAAATTGCTACAGATAATTTAGATGAAGCTAATCAAAAGTTTCTTCCA
>JARGGF010000170.1 GCA_029210905.1 Bacteroidales bacterium
GGAGCAATTAATCCATTGGCGGATTTTGCCAGAGTGATATCTTCCAACATTGGAACGCTGAAAACTTTTAGGGGAATCGAGGAAGAGTATCTAAATTTATTTTTCCCACAATGTTCTAAAACATAACCTAAAATAATAACGACAAAAATTCCGCCTTCGATTAAGGCATTTTGCACATTATTTACCGATGTTTCAATAAAATCGGCCTGACGGAAAATTCTTGTATCTAAAATAACATCCGGGGGCAAAGTTTTTAGCAGTCCGTCAAGGTTGGCTTCAACCAACTCGGTAAGCTCCAGGGTATTGGTATTGGGTTGTTTTGAGATGGCAAGGATGATGGCTGGTTTGGCATTTTGTGAAGCATGCCCCATTTTAATAGCACCGCCAATTTTTACTTCTGCAACGTCTCTTATTCTAACAGGTTTGCCATTTACTGACTTTATAAATGAGTTTCCCAATTCTTCAACATCGGCAGTTCGGGCCATTCCACGCACCGCATATTCATTACCATACTGCCGTATCGCACTTCCTGCTGAATTCTGACTTATTCCTGTGCAAATATCAGCCAATTCGAGCATTGAAACATGGTAATATTTCATTTTATCGGGATTTGCCAATATCTGATATTGCTTGTAATCTCCTCCAATGATGGTTACCTGCGAAACGCCTCCGGTTGCCAAAATCAAGGGTTTAACATTCCATTCGGCAATAGTTCGCAAATCCATCATGCTGGTACTGTCGGCCTGAATCCCGATAAGGAAAATTTCGCCCATAATGCTCGACTGTGGAGCTAAAGTAGGCTGTCCAACGCCTATAGGCATTTGCGAAGAAACGCTAATGAGTTTTTCGCTTACAATCTGGCGGGCTTTGAAAATATCTGTTCCCCAATCGAATTCGACCCAAACAAAGGAGAATCCTTGTGAAGAAACGGAACGTACCCTGCGAACATCCGTTGCTCCATTTACGGCAGTTTCTATGGGAAAGGTAACCAATCGCTCTACTTCTTCCGAAGCCATTCCGTGGGCATCGGTCATTACAACCACTGTTGGGGAAGTAAAATCGGGAAATACATCCACATCCATATTTATGGCAGTTCTCGTCCCGATAACCACCAACAACACTGAAGCGAGCAAAATTAAATATTTGTTGCTCAGTGAGAATTTTATAATATTATTTAACATGTCTGTACGATTTAATGGTTATGACCTGAATGAGCATCCAACGTTCCTGTTGCCTGTGCCAGTTTTACAAGAATGGCACCTTCGGTTACAACACGTTCCTGTTGTTTAATGCCTTTTACTATTTCGGTTTTTAAACCATCTGTTGCACCTACTTTTACCTCTCTTTTTTCGAAGAGTTCAGGATGAACTTGTACAAACACAAAATAAGAACCTTGTTCTTCCAATATGGCAGCATTTGGTAATGTTAATGCCTGAGTATTCGTCAAAGCTTTTAGGTATAATTCCACAAAACCACCTGAAACAAATGCTCCTTTATTGTCGATTTGAATGTTAATCGGAAGCAAAAAATTTTCGTTATTGGTATTTCTGCCAAACGAAACTATTTTCCCGTTTAATTCTGCCAGTGTGTAAGTCAGATTGTTTTGAAGTGTGCGAATATTAGCTGAATTTATTGTGGCTAAAACAGGTGCAAACTTTTGTTGAACATCGGCTTTTAACAACAAGGTCTTGTTTTGAGAAATTGAAACAATGGCTTGCCCGGCTTCAACATATTGTCCATTCTGAACAAAAACCTGTTTTACAAATCCATTCATTGAACTTGTTACATTTTGACCGGATGCAGTAAAGTTTTTAACCAGATTATCATAGTTTGCTTTTGCATTATCGTAGAGATTTTTTGCATTGAGCAAGTCTTTTTCTGAGATTATTTTATCCTTCGCCAGTTCTGCTAATCGCTCATAATCGGCTTTTGCCTTTTCGTAATTGTTTTTTACTTCCTGAAAGTAAACCGCAGCATTATTAGCGGCTAATCCATTTCCCGATATTGAAAATAGTGTTTGTCCGCCCGATACGCTTTTTCCTTCCAATACATTTTCGGCAGCGAACAGTACAAAACCATTTGATTTAGCTGTAATTATAATTTCATCTCCCTGTGCAGATTGCACCTGAGCTGTTGTCTTAATAACCTGCCCAAAAGGTTCAACTTTTGGAAAATCAGTAGCAAAATCAATTTTCCATGACTGTTCTTTTGTAAAAACTGTTGTATTAGTTTCAGAAACGACAATGGCTTCTGCTGCATGTTCAGCATCGTGTTTATTCTTATAAACGGTAACGTTATTAACGATAATTTGTGATTGACCTTCTTTTGAATTTATATCGAAAATTATTTTACCTACTCCGGCAACTTGGGGTTGAATCTCGAATTTATAAATCCCCGGTCTTACTGGTTGCGTTAGAGTCTGTTTAACTCCCTTTCCGCCAATAATAAGTGAAATTGTAACAGCACCACTTTCCAGTGGTTTGAAGTTTTCAAGCCATGAAAAATGAGCGAGTATGCCAGCGTTTTGCCCTGCTGCAAAAGGGTCGGCTTCAGCAAAAAGCTCCATATTATTGCTGTATTCAGTAAGTTGCAATTTCGCTTCGTGAGCATGTACTTCATCTGTTTGCTGCACATTTTGATTACAGGCAACCAACATGATTGCCATTAGCAGCGCATATAATAATTGTATCATTTTATTAAGCTTTAAATTAAATTTTTAACACCCATTGAAAGAATCTTAGTCATACCAAACAGCGATAAATTAATGCGTATGTTCATGACCGTCCTCATGAGAATGCTCTTTTTCATGTTCACTTTTCAACGTGTCTTTTTTAATGGTAAGTGAATCAACCTCTACTTCAAACAACTCTTGTTTAGGAGTTGTAACTGAACCATTTTCATGGTCAACATGCTCAGTTCCATCTTCGTGAATGTGGGTGTCTGTGTTTTTATCTGATTTATTACTACAAGAACTTAATAAGATGATTAATATCGCGATTGTATAAAAAATATTTTTCATTTTGATTGATTTGAAATTGTTTGTAAAATATGTTGTTGAATTAATCCTCGCTGCTTATACAGCAGGATTTGTTTATGAACAGCATGCAAATAGGAAAATTAACCCTAACTATTCAAGAAAAAAGGGAAGTTTAAACAATAGAGGGAGGGCCTCGTAGAGCAAATGCTTCGAGGTAACTTAATGAAGGTATTAAAAAAGGAGGTTCTTCGTATAGCTTTCCTTCAAGATTAGGTGGCTTAGGAAGCTCTGTTCGGAATAATTGTGTAAAAACAAGAAACGAAACATCACGAACCTGAGTGTTTGACTCTAACAAATTCGTTCTTTCAATATAAACACCATTTGTTGCAGAAATATGTTGATGAAAAGGGAATGAGTGATTGTGTTCTGTATTCTTTTCTTCTTTTTCCGAATCATGATGGTGTTGATGCTCTTCCTCTTGATGATGTTTGAGTTCGTGGTCATCATCATGTACATTACTGACAGAAAAATTCAATGCCATAACTTTATGATGATGATGTGGAATCATCTCATGACTTAATACTACCAAAAAGGATAGTAAAAGCGATATGGCATAGATTTTATTTTTCATCAGTGCAAAAATATAAATTAAAATCTGTTTGATAAAACGGAAATGGCTATTTACTTATCTGCTAACTTTTATGCAGTAAATATAAATATTCAATTTAGAAGTTGATAAATACTTGTAAAAGTTACTTTATAACTTTTCTAATTTATAGGTTTTAAGAGACAAGGATCTATTAAAGCTAAATGTAAAGGCTGAAATTATACTTTATTTTACCATCCATCAATCCAACCCCACCAACGCCATCACCGTTTCCACCGGAATGCCGCTTTTTTTTGCAATTTGATCAATAGTTAAGCCATTCTGGTACATATTATTAACAAACTCTTCAAGTGGTTCTCCTACTTCGATTAGGTGATTATCAGGGTCGAAAAAGCGAATGGTTCGTTGACCCCAGGGTTCCTCTTTGATGTTGTGCAAAAATCTTACACCTTCAGATTTCAATAATTCAGCTATTTCTTCTATTCTTTTTGTCTCAAAATATAATTCAAAACGATTTGATTCACCTTTGGTCTTAAGATGCTGATTAACAATGTGCTCTGCACCAATTTGCCAAATTGAAAGACCGCCTTTAAAAATTAGGTTATTGCCAAAATCGTGTTCGACCGTTTGACCGATTACCCTTATATAAAAATCTTTTGACTTTTCTATGTCGGTTACAAATATGACCGAAGAATGGAATATCATGTCTTTATTAGTTTAGTTCAAAACCATAAAATTAATGCAAAATTTGGCAATAATTAACGAAAATCCTGAAGAAATTAATCTGGAATATTTTTATTCAATCATAATTTTCGACTGTTGCATGATGGTAGGGTTAAAATAAAAGATGTTGTAACGTACTTTCAGATTGCGTTGAATATTTAAGAAAACACGTTTGACAAAACCCTAAAAAATAATTGAACATTTTTTAGATAGTATAGGATAGTTAAAATTACCGCTATATAAATGAATCCTGGAACTGTATAATTTTGACAATGAACAAAATACGAAATATTTTACTACTCTAATTCAACTTATTTCACTATCTTTGAGTGATAAACCCATCATTTAATACCTTAAACAATGGCAAAACTTGAATTTCTTGAAGAAGGTGAAGAATTATTAGGTGAATGGACCATTCTTTACAAACCTCATGGCGGGGGCTCCTATAACGGTAAATTGTTTGTAACCAATAAAAAACTGGTTTACGATGCACAATTTGATATGTCCATGAAGGGCCTGATTCGTGAATCATTTACCATAGTGATTGGTTCGTATATGTATGTAGCCATCCCAAAGCATCAGATTAAAAATATTGAGGAAAAAAGCTCCTTCTTCAAAAAGCAAGTTATTCTTACACTTGATAACGATGAAAAGCACGTGTTTGATTACGGCATGCTTTCAGTGAAGAAAGTAGCTGAAGCTATCAGGAAGTAGCAAATTTCCCCGAATAGCAAATTATACCTAAGTAAAGCGGTTGGAGCACCACGAACAAGCGCTTTACTTATCCTCCAGCAGGCGGACCGATTTAGAAAATGTTGTGTTCCACCGAATAGGTGAGGTGGAACGCTTACATTTACTTAATCGATTGAGCAGAACTTTTCTCATGAGTGTTAACGAATAATCGCTCAATTTGGGTTATAATTACTTCAAATTTTCCTGTAATTTTTTCTTCACCTGGTTTCAGATGAGGAAAAAGTATGGCGTTAATATACTGTATTGCTTCCTGGTGTATATTTATTTTCTTTTTTCGTATCTTGCCTGAAAAATTTTAAACACTATAAAATTGACATGAAAAGTATAACAATCCTTGCTCTAAGTATCCTCTTCGCATCCTCAACATTTGTTTCGTGCAACAGGAACAATAATTTAAGTATTGAATCACCTGATAAAAAAATACACTTGATCTTTGAAATTATCAACGGACAGCTTTATTATTCTGTTGATAAAGAAGGAAAATCAGTCATAAAACCCTCTAAACTAGGATTTTTGTTGAAAAATTTACCATCCCTGGATAGCAATTTTATTGTGATGAATCATAAAATCAGTACTTATGACTCAACCTGGGAGCAGCCCTGGGGCGAAAAACGCGAAATCCGCAACTATTATACTGAATTGTTTGTTGAACTTGAACAAAATGACAGCCTTAAACGAAAGCTGAACCTGGTTTTCAGATTATTCAACGATGGTATTGGATTTAGATATGAATTTCCTGAGCAGTCCAATTTCAATGATTTTGTAATTATGGATGAGGAAACTGAATTTATTTTACCCGCTGCCCACACCGCCTGGTGGATTCCGGCATTTCGGGATAACAGGTACGAATATTTGTATAAGAAATCGCCTGTTAATCAAATGGATACAGTTCACACTCCGTTAACCATGGAAACCGAAGATGGATTGTATTTGTCAATTCATGAAGCTGCCTTGACCAATTATGCCAGCATGACTTTATATTGTACCGATAGCACCAAACTAAACTGTGTATTAATGCCTTGGGCGAATGGAGATAAAGTGCGCGTCAAAGCACCTTTAAAAACACCCTGGCGGACCATTCAAATTGCTGATGAACCTGGTGCTTTGATTACATCATATCTGATTCTTAATTTGAACGAACCTAACAAAATTGGAGATGTATCATACATTAAACCAGGCAAATACATTGGTATTTGGTGGGGTATGCATGTGGGGGAATATACCTGGCCAATGGGCCCAAAGCATGGAGCTACCACCGAAAATACCATGAAATACATCGATTTTGCGGCTAAATATGGATTTAGTGGCGTATTGGTGGAAGGCTGGAATGAATTCTGGGAAAACTGGGACTTTAATTTTACCAAACCATATCCAGATTTTGACATCAAAAAAATTACTGATTATGTGGCTTCAAAAGGGGTCAAATTGATTGGGCATCACGAAACCGGAGGAAATGTTGAGAACTATGGAAATCAAATAGACTCGGCTTATAAATTTTATAAAAGTTATGGTGTAGATATCATAAAATCTGGCTATGTTGGTGGCAGATTAAATGGGAAAGAATGGCACCATGGCCAGTTTGGGGTTAATTTTTATCACTCTGCATTGATGAAAGCTGCTGACAATCAGATTGTACTGGTGGCGCACGAACCCATCAAAGCTACCGGAAAACGTAGAACTTATCCTAACATGGCTAGTCGCGAAGGTGCTCGTGGTCAGGAATTTAATGCCTGGAGTGCCGATGGTGGCAATCCCCCAAACCATGATGTAATTTTGCCGTTTACACGTTTATTAGGAGGGCCGATGGATTTTACCCCAGGCGTTTTTGATATTATGATAAAACAGAAGCCTAATAACAGAGTGAATACTACCCTGGCCAAACAACTGGCACTGTATGTTACCATTTATTCACCCTATCAAATGGCATGTGATTTACCACAGAACTACGAAGCCAATTTACCTGCATTTCAGTTTATTCGCGATGTGGTGACCGATTGGGAAGATACCAGAGTGCTTAATGCCCAAATTGGTGAATATTATACAGTTGTAAGAAAAGCCCGTAACTCTGACGAGTGGTTTTTGGGTAGCATCACCAATGAAAATGCGCGAGAATTTGAAATCGATTTAAACTTCCTGGAGGCCGGTAAAAAATATAAAGCACAGATTTATGCTGATGCCCCTGATGCTGATTGGGAAACCAATCCAGCCGCCATTGAAATAACTGAAAAAGAGGTTGATAACAATACAAAATTAGTTATAAAACTGGCAAAGGGTGGGGGACAGGCAATCAGGTTTTTTGTGGTGGAGTAATGAAAATAGCATATCATGGTGGATGTAATTGGAATGAAAGTTAGGGTGTATTTGAATACGAGGGATTAGGAAGGATATTTTTGGGATGGTATTTACATTCCGGGCTTTAGTTTGGCAGAGGCTCATCAGTTGGGGTGTTGTAAATCGGGGCATTACATTAAATAAACTTCGTGCAATTTTAATTAATCCTTTCATTTTAAGAATATTAAAAAGGTGCAGAGCACCGGAAATATTTGTAGAAAAAATTATTTGTCGGGTTTAAGGTGCAGAGCACCGAGATATTAAAATGTAAATTGATTGAAGCCGTATAATATTGCGGTGCTCTTCGCCAATAGTCAGACACGTGCACCTTTTTTGAATCGGTCTTTTAAACCTATAAATATTGCGCAGCTTCTCCTTCATAGTATTACGGAGAAGA
>JARGGF010000171.1 GCA_029210905.1 Bacteroidales bacterium
AGAAAGTTTTTCCATTTTGGAATCCTTATAATTGCCCATTCCAAAACCTAGTACAGTAAGAAAAACACCTTCTTGCCTTTTATTTTCAATAAGTCGTTCCATGGCTGCATCGCTACTTTCACCAATGTTAAAATCCCCATCAGTAGCCAGGATAACCCTGTTGTTTCCACCAACAATAAAGTTTTCTTTAGCAATTTTGTATGCAAGTTTTATCCCTTCGCCACCAGCGGTTGAACCTCCTGCATGCAGTTGGTCAAATGCTGCTATAATTTTATCTTTTTCATTACAAGTTGTTGATGGAAGAACAACACCAGCCGCCCCAGCATAAACTACCATTGCAACTCTATCAGCAGGCCTTAATTTTTCAATCAAAATTTTGAAGGATTGTTTTAAAAGAGGAAGTTTGTTGGGATCTTCCATTGACCCGGAAACATCAATTAAAAAAACCAGATTGGTTGCCGGAACCTTGTCTACATTTATTTCCTTTCCTTTTAATCCAATAGCTATCAATTGATGGCCTTCATTCCATGGACATTTAGCCAATTCAAGGTTCACTGAAAAAGGTTCATCCCCGGTTGGTAATGGGTAATTGTAATTAAAATAATTGATCATTTCTTCAATACGTACTGCATCGGGTGGGGGTAATTGATTGTTATCCAGGTGCCTGCGTACATTTGCATAAGCAGCCCTGTCAACATCTACCGAAAAAGTTGACAAAGGGTTAGTTAGTGTACTTACAAAGGCGTTTTCTACTATTTTGTCGTATGATTCGGTATTAAAATCTTCTTTTTTCCTATCATCATATGACATTATTGAAATATCCTCTTCTGCTTCAGCTTCTTCGGCCAGGATTGGGGCTGGATATTTTTTTGCTTGTGAGTAATTATCCTTGTTCATTCGGGCATTATTGCAATTCGAAAGGAGAAATACCATGCTCATTACCACAAGTGTTGCAAACACGCTTTTTAATTTATTTGTTGTTTCCATCTTTGATAAGGTTTTATTTATTTAACATCTAATTTTTAGATGTAATAGTTCGATTAATTCCATAAATTGTAGTTGATTATTTTCGAGATTGGAAACTAAAAATACTGGAATTTAGATTTAGAATAAGGATTAAATCTAATTGAAATGCCATTGCAGTCCATCAATATTATATCTCCAGGGCACTTTATTTTAGTTATGAAAAGAAAGGGGTGCAGGTTTAAACCAAAACATTAAACGTGTAAAAAGATACTTTTTCGTTAATTTTAATAAAATTGTATGCCAATTTATTATTGCTTTCTATGGCTATTTGAAGCAAGCCCAAACCTGTTTTTTGCTTCTCGTCCGGATTTTTTTTGTTAGATGCCTCTTCAAAATTTCTTTTTAGCTCTATCATTGAGGAGTTTTTTATTTGATCCAGCTGTTCTTTTAATAGTTTTATCTTAGAGGTTTTAATAAAATTTCCGGTAGAAATAATATGTTTTTTATTTTTCTTCGAAATAAGGAAAATAGCTTCCTTTTCATCATTAAACTCAAGAGAATGATTGCTCAGATTTTGTAAAGATTCAAGAACCACATGAAATGCCAGTTTTTGAACATTAATCGCCTTGGATTTAATGTTATTTTCTACCATATCAATTACAGGATCGAGTACAATTGGCGAAAAATTGCCTTTGTGCATCATTACAATATCTTCATCGCAGGCTAGTGTATGGAAATTTTTGAACCATTCAATATCCATTTTCAAATCATCATCGGGCTCTGCTGATTCGCATTTAACTTTTATGAGTAAATAAAAGTAAGAATATTCCTCATCCAATTTTACAAAATCAAATTGTAGTTTCTGTTGTGTTTTTCTGGCCATTTCAATAAAGCCAAGTCCGGCGCCGCCTGCTTTAGTAAATTCGTTGTTAGTAAGAATTTTACGATAGAGTTGGTTCAAATCACTTGCATCAAGTTTGTTAACCTCGTGCAACTTAGCGTTTACAAAATCTATTTTTTTATTTTCAATAAGATTTGAAGATCCGATGTAAAAAGTGCCACCAATATTTCTGACTACAAAAAGTTCTTTGCGGTAGCGGAGTTCCTTATTTGCAGGTTCGTCGCCATACCTGATAATGTTCTGAAAACTTTCAATCATTAAAAATGACAACTTCCGCCTTAGTTTTTTAAAACCGCTGTCTTTAGTTAAATTTCGTTCAATTAAATTAATGGATGATACTACCATATGATTCGAAAGTGCCCCCATGTATGCATAGGACAATTTATCCTCATTAAAGGAGTTGAAAAATTTATGAGTCAGCGATAAATTGTCCATAATCTACTTCTTAATTAGCCTCCTTTTTAGTACTCGGTTTGCAACAGCGCTATTTGGCGCTTACGGCACTAAAATAGTATTTTTTTATAGATATTAAACTACTTTCTTTATAATTAATAAACTGCCATTTGTAGTTATCTATTGTTTTTAAGGTTATTTTACAAACTCTCACAAATTAAAGTATCACATATTTCGAGCCAAAATGATATAGCAACAATCATTATTTAAATCACTTAAGATCGAATAATTCTATCAATATTACACCTTAATAACCTATATGCCTTCACAATCGCAAAGTTTTTCTATGTGATTGCAAAGACTTTCAAAACCCTGGTTAAGCCTTTTAAGGTATGCATCAAGCATAAAGTTCTGTTCTTTAAGTTGTTGGATATTCATATCGACAGTTTTTATACTTAAGGAAGCCTTGGTTTCCTGAATCATTTCATTCAGTTTTGTAAGTTCAAGATTTACGAGTTCATTTCGGGAAGATATACTATCACTGCTATTTGCTAAAGCTAATTCGATGCATTTTTTCTTTTCCAGCGATTTAAACAAAATTGAAATGGCTGACTGCTTTATCTTATCATTTATTTCTTGAAGTTTGTTTTTTTCGTTGAACTGATATTTAAGATTGTAATTGCTCAAAGCGGCAGAAAGTTCACTCTTGCATTTTTTGCAATAAGTATTTCCGTATTGATTTTCAATTCTCTCTTTTTCCTGGAAACTAACTTCGTCTGTAGGTAGTTGATTAATTTTAGTAATTAATGGCAAAAATTTTTGATTAAATAGTTGCTGTTCCGAATTAGTGATCAAACGTATTATTTCTTTTGACTGTTCACTATTTATCTCATCTTCAGGTATTTTTATTGAATAAAGTATTCTTAAAGTATTTTCTTCAACATCAGTATTAGTAGTATTCAGTTCATTTTTAGTACCGGTTTCAATTAATTCGGCCACTTCTTTAATATTTGTGAGTGAATTTTTCTCGTTTAAATAAAAACCTGCTGTAGTAATTACCGATTCGTATTTAGGTAAAAACTCGTTTGTAAATTCCGGGTTTGCATAGAACTGAGTTATTCTAAGCTTTTTAGTTTTTAATAAATCACGGTATATTTTTAATATCAGAAACAGATTTTTGGAATAGTCTGTTGTAATGTTATTTTTAAGATTCAGTTTGTAGTTGCTAATATTAAGTTTTAAATCGGCAAATATTTCCAAAAATTCTATTAGTTTAAGTTCCTGGTAGTAGGTAGTTTTATTGATAAGTTCGTTTTGAAAGGCACTTTGTATCTTTAGCTTTCGTTGGTTCAGGTAATTAAAATCTATTTGATCGCCTATTACTAATTGTGTATTGTAGCGTGATTTATAATTGGCAATTACTACCAATGGATATTTCTTGTAATAAATTAAGTTACTCAGTTTTTCCTGATCAATTTCAGGATTTTGCGCAGTATCCAGATAATTTTCCAGTTTATCGGCCATGATATTAACCTTTGTAACTGTTGAAGGGGCAAAAACAAATACATTCACGGAGTGCAGCATTTTATTAAAATCCTGACCTTCGTATAGTCGAATTGTTGAACTGAATTTATATTGTTTGCCAGTGGTTTTACTTTCAATATATTTTCCTAGTTCGCCAATTAAATCAAGTACCGCTACATTCGGTTTACTGTATTTTGAAAGTCCCTGAAGCTGTACTGCAATTAATTTAAGAAATTCGCTGCTGTTTTTTTGAGTAATGGCCTCTCCGGTTATTTCTGCATCTATCACTTCATTTGATTCATTTAGAGGTAAATAATCAATTAAACGAACTACTTCAATATTGCCGGTCTCTACCGTAGTATAGTCTTTATTTTTTGAAGTTCTAAAGCTGTAGATGGGATATACCACATCGGCACCAAAAAATTTAAGGTTTTGTATTTTTGCTTTTATAAAAAGGGATTGAATTGCTTCATCATTTGATTTTTTTCGTCTTTTTTTATTTGAATTTAAGTCAGATATATCATTGAGCAAATCGCTAAATTTCTGACTGTTTAATAAATATAAGTCCGTTGACAAATATTGCCATTCATGACTAAAATTATAGCTGCTTTTTTGTTTTAATGCAGTAATGGTTTTAATGGTTGTTTGCGATTTAACGGTCTCGAATCCAAATACTAATATTAGGGTAATACAAATCCAAATGATTTTTTTTAAACTCATAATTAAATAAATATTTAGCTTAATTTATTTTAGTTATTTAATTGACATTAAGAAATTTAGTCGCCTGTATCGGAGAAATCCTGAACACAATTATGTCCATAAGTTTTGTGAGGTTCAATAGCGACACCAACAAAACTGTAATTTTTACTTAAAATTGATTTTCTGTGGCCTAATGAAGGAACTCCATCATCTACTAACAGTTGAAGAATAATGCTGAGTGGATCAGAGGGGCCATAAGAACAATTTTCTCCCATATATCCTCCTTTTGCATATTTTTTCACTCGTTCAAACGTTTTTGTTCCGTCACTTGATACATGGCCTACTCCCCCGGTTTTTCCCATATCTTTAGCATGAAAGGTTGCGGCCTCGCTAAGACCTTTGCCCGGATTTAATGGTTCCAAATCCTTCGTATTATTCAAATCGCTTATTAGAGATTTAAAGTTTTCATCTGTGTAGGGAGCCCTGTCTACTTCATTCAGAATATTTTTCACAAACCACGCTCCATCTATTCTTGCCAAATTCATATAAAGAATAACTTGCTTTTCGTCGTCGCTTAAATAGTTTGCATCAGCTGCCGTGTTTGCTTTCTGAAGCATTTCTTTAGGAATATTATCAACCTCCTGCGCATAGGTATCCTGAAAAAAGCAGGATAAAAACATTAGAAACATTAAATATCTCATAATTAACGAAAATAAAGAGGATTAGTAATTAAGTTATCGGTAAAGTCCTTTACAAAACGTATTAAGATAGAAAATATTTTTGAAAAAATAAATGAGTTATTTCATCAATTAAAAGGTTCTTGCTCTACTTGAAGCTCATATCCAACTGTTTGGTTCGTTTCAATCAAAGTTTCAGAGATGTAACTATTAAATCTGAAAACAGCTACAAAATAGTTAACAGCATAAAGTATCCAAATTAAAAGGAATACGATAAGACTGAGGAGGGGTTCGTATCTTAGTGTAAATAGGGGAATAATGGTATATAATAATGCAATAACCAGTGCTTCATTAAAGTTGATTTTATGTTCAATAAAGGATTTGTCATCTATCTGGGTAAATTCAATTTGTCCTTGAGTAATAGCGTTAAACAAATCCCAGCCGTTCCAGACAAAACGGAATATACTTCCTTTAAATTTTAATTTATTGCCATCTATTTCACTCTTAAAAATATATGATTTATATAATCTTTTTGAGATAATTTCAAAAAACCTCGCGGCAAAATCATCATATTTTACATTAATAAGAATCTGGTCTTTTCGTCCGTGAGTGTTAATAGTTTTCATTTTTTCTTCTTTTTGCGTTCTTCTTTTTTCCTGTTTTTTTCTTCGTCCTTTAATTCTTTTTGTATTTGGTTTTCTATTGTATGGACTTTTCGTTTGTTGATTCTATTTGACTTACGGTTAAACTTTTTAGCATATTTTTCAGATCCTTTTTCTAATTTTAATCTTTCTTTTAATTGCTTTGATTTAAAGCCCAAAGTTGACCGCATCCCACTTAAAAGCGAAAATGTCCAGTAGTTAAACACTGATTTGTATGGGTTTCGTTCAAAATATACCCGCCCTTCTTTAGTAAAACCGCCCTTTCTTTTTGGGTTACTATCTTTAATTATGGAATTTGCTACCATTGAAAAAAGCCCTCTTTTTTCAATCACCAGAGAATCTGATTTTTTCTTGCTAATCAGATCTATTTTTAAATCATCGTAGATCATTTTCAATTTCCCCTCTGCATAATCGTCATTTGCTGAAATGGAAAAATTAATGTTTTTGACTATTCCATCATTTAACGATATAAATACAAGATTTTCCAGCAAAGGATTTACACTTTTCATATCTAGTGTGTCCAGAGTGCCTCCATAATAATATTCACCAGATTTTGAATCTAAAGGAAAGTGAAATGAGGTGGTAAGTAGCGATTGATCCATGAAATAACCACTAGCTTTAACCACTGTTTCCTCTTTCTTTTCTATAGATTTTTCATCATTTGTTAGATTAATAATTTCTGCATCAATATTAGTAAAATCGATGAATCCATTTTCCAATGCATTTTTTCCTAAAATTTCATGGCCTAAGTATGCGTTGTGTAATTTTATGGTGTCAATTTTAATAAGATCTTTAGCTCTTAAAACATACTGCAAGGGCAATGGGATTTTTAAGACTGAATCTAATGGATATTGTTTGTTCTTATAAGTATGAAACTGGATATTGTTTATATCTATATTTTTGATCAGAAACTGTCTTTGGTCTATTAATTTTTGAAAATCAACACCAGAGGCAGTTAAACTCTTTGTCTTCAGGTAGTTTAGACTAATTTCTTTTTGTCTCAGTTTTGCATATTCTTCACGACCTTTTGTAGGATTTAAATTTATTAAATTGGCGAAAAATGATTTTCTTCCAGTTGAGAAGCCAAATTCTTTTATGTTAAGTTTGTACAGGCTGTCAGAAAAATTTAAATCATAATCATCCATTTGAACCGAAATATCCTCAGCATTAAGTAAATTTTCAGTTTGCTGATGCAAGGAATCAACCATTAATCCGCTGATATTAACATGAATATTTGCATAATTCGTGTTTTTAGGATTAAAAGACTCCCTGTTTGAATGTAAAATACTTGCATTGTTAATGTCGATGTTCTTAATATTCAATGCTTTAAAATGTTTGTTTATTTTGTCGTATAGGTTTAGTTCGGAAAGCTTGAATTGCTGGTTGTTTTGTTTATTTTTTTGGGTGATGATGTTAAAATCTGGCTGTTCTATTACTAAAAGATCCGCATCAATTTTCTTATTGATAAGTAAATTACCAAACTCAAATCCGTAAAAATTAAATTTCGGAATAAAAAATTCGTTTAAAGTGAAGCTCCTGTTTTTATCTAACTTATTGCTAGTAGCGTAATATTTAATACTATCGATATTAATTTCTTTTGGTAAAGTATTTAGGCTTACCCTTTTTAAGTCTATAAAATGCAAACTGTCAGGCAATTGATAGTGAAGCTCGCTAAGTATAATAGATGCATCAAGATTGTCCAGAAAAAGTTCAGGATCAATAAAACTGGTGCTGTCTATTTCAAGTTGGCGTATTTGAATGTCTATTTTGGTATTGACACTTAAATTTTCGAAATTAAAATTATCTTTAAGCACTCCAAAAACTCCCTGCTTAACATTAATTTCATCAAATTTGATGCTCTTTAAACCCATTGTCTTTTTTATCTTTTCGGGTTTGTTCATCAATGTTTTTTTTGTAGTTGCTATTTTCTGGGTAAGAGCAAGAGATGGCC
>JARGGF010000172.1 GCA_029210905.1 Bacteroidales bacterium
TTTATCATTGTATGTAAATTTCGGATATTTGCGTAAAACAAATTTAGATTCATGGAAAATACAGATATTTTGGATTCCTTTTTAACCAGCAATATTGGCACAGTAAACCCTTTAGAAGTTACCGATCACGTTTCAAAAATGGTTAAAGAGCAAAAAATTGACAAATGCGACAGACTATTTTGGTTCAATTTTTTAAACCAATCCAGCCATCCTGATTTTCTTTCAGTTTTGCCTGATTATGAAAGCAGAGGAAAATGGGCTAATGCAGTTTTTGAAATCATACAGAAAACAGAATATTCACTTCGTGACATGTTTGATCAAAGGGTAAAGGATATTCCCCAGCATATTCTTTTTCAGGATATGTCTAATACTCCTCCTTCATTTTGGACCTACGAACAAGTCAACAGAATGATACGTCAGATGGCTGCTGTATTTCACAATACTGTTCCGGAAAAAGCCAGGGTAGCCATTTATTCTGAAAATTGCCTGGAATCGGCTACTGCAGATTTAGCATGCCTTTTTTACGACTTATTTGACACACCGTTAAGCACTCATTTTAAGACAGATACACTTGTAACAATATTTGATTCCTTAGAAATTAATATAGCCACTTGTGAAACACTGGAGCGTCTTGAAATTCTAAAAGAAGTGCGAAAAAGAACAAAAAAACCCTTCTATATTTATACTTTAAATGCCGAAATTGAAATAGAAGGCAAAGATATCCAGTTTATAGGAAATGCAACCACATTGCTCGATACAGAAGAAGTAAAAAACATTTTAGACAATCGAACAATAAAGCCCATTAACCAGGTGGCTACCACGATGTTTACCTCGGGAAGCACTGGTATCCCAAAAGGGGTATCTTTTTCAATCTATCACCTGGTTTCAAAACGATTTGCCCGACACGCAGCTTTGCCAACAGTTGGCAGAAAAGAAGTTTTACTTTGTTTTTTGCCGCTTTTCCATACTTTTGGGAGATTCCTTGAATTGCTTGGTATGATAAACTGGCGTGGAACTTATACTTTTACAGGAAATTCCTCTGCTGAAACCTTGTTAAGTCTATTGCCAAAGGTAAATCCAAGTGGGTTTATTAGTGTGCCCATCAGATGGCTACAAATGTATGACAAAATACAGGAGAAGCTTGCAAAACACCCGGACGAAACAAAAAAAGAAAAAATAATAAGAAATGTTGTTGGCAGCAGACTAAAATGGGGACTTTCGGCAGCTGGTTACCTTGATCCAAAAGTTTTTAATTTCTTTCAGAAATACGGCATCAATTTATGTAGTGGCTTTGGAATGACAGAGGCGACAGGTGGAATAACCATGACCCCACCTGGCGAATATCGCAAAAATTCAACTGGTTTAATGTTGCCCGGTATCTATGGCAGACTTGCAGAAAATGGAGAACTTAGCCTTAGTGGTCACTACCTTGCCCATTATCTTGATGACAAAGGCCCGGAAGCTATTATTCCTTATCCCAAATATGATGACAGCGATTACTGGATGGACACTGGAGATATTTTCAGGATCTCAGATGATGGTTTTTACGAAATTGTAGACAGAGTAAAAGACATCTATAAAAATAATAAAGGACAGACAGTTGCCCCAAAAACCATAGAGCAAAAATTTACAGGAGTGCCAGGTATAAAACAAACATTTCTGGTAGGTGATGCCCGGCCTTACAATGTGCTGCTTATTGTTCCTGATTTTGACGATCGCTTACTGCAGGATGCTGTAAATAAGGGAAATAAAGATGAATATTTTCATCAGATTGTGATGCTTGCCAATAAAGATGTAGCCAGATATGAAAGGGTCGTAAATTTTTCGATACTCGACCGGGAATTCTCTACAGAAAATGGCGAGCTAACACCTAAAGGTTCATTCAACAGAAAAGCCATAGAAAACAATTTTAAAGATCTTATCGAGAGCCTTTATCAGACGAATCATATCAGGATAAAAGTTGGCGAGGTAACCCTTGTAATTCCAAGGTGGTTTTTTCGTGATCTGGGTATTTTAGAAAATGATATCGTCTTAAATAAGCATGGTGTAAAAAACCGCCAGACGAATAAAGAAATTATAATAAGAAAAATAGATGACACCAGTTTTTTAATTGGTGATTTAATTTATACCAGCAGCATTAAAATAATTGACATCGGCCGAATTGCCAGGCAACCTAAATTGTGGATTGGAAACCCGGCATTTATTGAATTTGCACCTGTTAAAGAGGGTTGGGATTTGCCATTAAAGAACATGTCTACTCATGTTTCAAGGTTAAAAACCCTTGAAAAGAAATACCACCAAAATGAGATACCGCAGGCCGCAGATATTAGCGACCAAAGATTGCTATTTATTAACAACCTGATATGCAGTGCTTTGTTTTGCGACAAAGAAACCTCATTGAGTTCAACCAGGCAATTGGGACAAATGTTCAACTCGCTGGACGACAGGATTGCCAACGTAGTAAGAAGGCGCCTGGAGGCTTTAGCCTGCCATGATTCGGAGGAGGTACGAGTTCTTGCCTATCGCACCCTGCTGCTCGAAGATCCGGATCCTGATTTTGCTAAAACTTTCCCGGCATTTATTCAAAGTGGACTATCTTTTTTAACTGAAGAATCTATTAACCTACTGGCTTTAAGCAATTTCGGAAAAGAACATCTTGATTCGCTTCGCAAGCGGATGTACTATTACAGAACACAATTAGAATGGCCCACAACGGATAATATTAGGGAACAATTTAAAAATGTACTAAAATTGTTATTCAACTTTGGAAGTAATAACCTGTCTCATTACATATCCATTCGCTCTGAAATGGCAAGTTGGATTCTGCACAAAACAGAGCCTGAACTTTCAAAGCTGGCCGAACATTATTTCTTTGAGCTGTATCGAATTTTCGATGAAGGGGTAAGATCCAGGACCCCCAAATATAGCCAGGAAGATTTCGAATTTCGCATAGTATATGAATCTGGCATTACAGTTGGTGAAATTGAGAAACTGAACCAGCTTTTCACCGAAACGCTGTTCCTTGACCAATCTGTGATTCTTGCTTTTGAAGAGCTTGATTTTAATTTATTCCATGTCCCCAAAAATGGAATTTGGATCAGCCGGCTGATGTCTTTCCATGAATACAGGCATTACCGACTGAGCATTAATACCATTCAGGGCAAACATTTTGAATTGCACATGGTGGTGAGCAAATTAATGAAGCCTGAACCAAATTATGAATCACTTTATTGGTTATCCTCAATTTCGGGCCACCCCTTTGGAGCAAAAACATTGCCAACATTGGGCTGTTCAAGGATGAGCTATGGAATACGGACTACCAAATTTTTGGGAGAACTTACTGTTTGGGAAAAAATACGCGAATACTCTGAAATTGACAACTTCACTGCTGGAAATATTGCCCCAAATGCATGGCGGAAACTTTTTATTAAAGCTTTCACCATTTACTTTATGGCCTGCAAAAACAGCAATTTCCGCATTGTACCTGGTGCTATTTCGCCCAACAACATAGTGGTTCCGGTAATGGATTTCAGAGAAACTGCAAGTATTATTACCCTTAGCGGGATGAAAAAATATGAACGGCCTATTTCAATTATCGAACCTATGGTAAAGGAATTTTATAATAAAACGGCTGCCCATTATCCCTGGATAAAAAAACAATTAAAAACCACCTGGATATTTGATGCCTGTCATGAAGCTTTTGATGAAAAAATGGCCCTTAATTTTCTTACAGACCTAAAAGCAGATCTAGAGAAAACACCGATACTTTACGATGAAGGAAATCCATTGCTAAATGACCTGAATGAATACCTAAAATCAACAAATGAATATTACCTGCCACTTTCATTATACAATGCAATAGACAGGTATACCGAATGGGAACAACGCACACCAACGGCAAGCGCTGATGCCAAGGAACAAACTATATTTGAACTTTACGAACTATACAAATTGCAAAAATACCCTCAGATAGTAAGGTATTATTTGTTCAGAAAGACTTATTTTAAAAAGGCCAATAATAATATCAAAGCCATATTTAATGAATTACTGAACAAAATGAGGCACAATACCAGTATTTTACCTATGCAGCTTATTGAGCTTTCTGATTTACAGGGTCTAATGCTAAATCAAGACGACAAATCTATTTTTAGTAAAATGGTATTCCCAAAAATTCAACTGGAACAGAAACTTGATATTTTAAAGGTAAAAGCCGATAAAAAAGAACAAATAATAGTAAGATCTCAACTTAAAGATAAAAATGGCGAGGTATTTAACTTCAGGGAACCTCTTGAGCCAAGTGAAGTTGGACAACTTTACCATCTTTTCTACAAGGTAAATTATCCTAAGACCATTTCGAAAATGGACAGACATTTTGTGGTTACTGATAATAATGACCGGGTGATTGGCGGTTTATGCTATAAAGTGCTTGAAGATAATGTGGTACTGCTGGATGGAAGTGCCATAACATCAGCACTGCAAGGAAGAGGAATAGGTTCTGCCATGGTGGAAGATTTTTTCACACGCATGGCCAGTGATGGTGTTAAAGTAATAAAGGCCCACTTTCTATTGGGTAATTATTACCTGAAACATAACTTCCAGGTGGATAAAAAATGGGGAGCGCTGGTTAGGTATTTATAGATATACCAGGCTTTTAAGGGTTATTGGTTAATTGTTATTGGTTAATTATTAATTTTTACTGGTTATTGGTTACTGGTTATTGGTTACTGGTTATTGGTTATTGGTTACTGGTAATTTGGTTATTGGTAACTGGGCATTGGTAGCTTGTGACTGGTTATTGGTCATTGGTTACTGGTAACTGGTTATTGGTAACTGGTTATTGGTAACTGGTCATTGGTAACTTGTGACTGGATATAATAATACCAAAGCTTCCGTGAATCCCACTTTATCCTTCTAATTCATTGTTTTCCCTTTCCAAAACATAATTTCTGACTGCCGTCACGATTATTATTAGCGGTAAAGAAATAAGTGCTATGGCCATTAGTTTTATCCCAAATAACCAGAAAATAAAGCCTATAATAACCAAATTGGCAAGGTTCATCACCCAAAAGTAGGATTCAATTAATAATTTAAGAAATTTTATCCTGTCTGTTATCCGTGTTTTTATCTCTTCAAATAAGGTTTTTTCTTCAGGGTATTTAGAAAAGAAATTGTTCTCTAAAAGTGAGTTGTAATCAGCATGAAACACTCTTGAAACATAGGATAGGTCTTTAAAGTGAATGCGTAGTAAAAGGCTGATATAGATTGAAGTAAGCAATAATGCACCCATTAAAAAATAAAGGAAAAAAGGGTTGTCTTTTACCTTGTCGATGGCAAACAATGTAGCCGAAACCCCAATAGGCAAAGCAATTATTTTTTGTGAGAGCTTTGATAAAATATCAGACAAGCTGTTGAAATATTTTGATTTGACCTCATCATAATCCTTTCTTATTTTATCAATGGAGAGGTTATTTAAATATACTTCAAAATTAATCCTGGCTTTGTCCACAATTTCATTTAAACTTTCAAAAAGCTGTTTAAACTGCGTTTCAGCCGGGAACCTCGAAGCAATGTTTATCATTGACGATTTTAAAAACTTTGCAAGGCTTTTATTTTCTTCATTAAAGCAGGCCTTAAATCGTTCAAAGCCTTTGCTGTAATCTATTTCAGTATCAAAATGAGGGGCTTTAAAATCGTAAATAATATTTAACCGTCCTTTTTCGGCCAGGCTAACGAAAGATATTTTTCTTAAATCTTTATTATAGGCATCAACAAAGTAAAAAGCATCATCGGTTTCGCTTTCCTGGATTTTAAGAAAGGATTGAAATTCCAGGTAGGCTTTTAAATTCGATATCAAATAATAATTATCTGTCTGCTGAAAATTGATGTAGGTTTTGCCATCGAGGTAAGAAATTACCCTGTCGTTATCAAAAATTAAAAAACTGGAACTGGCAGTAATTTCCTTAATATTAAACAATTCATCCAGATTACTGAAAATTGTGGGTTCAATAGAGCTGGTGATTAGCCGTAGTTTATCCTGAATTTTCTCTGTTTCAATATTTAAGGAGTCGCATGCTTTTTTAGCCTTCTCAGAAAAATTAATTTCAATATAAGCAGCATTAATTAAAGCTTCAGACAAAGGTTGCAGAATTTCAACTAATGTTTTATGTGTATTGATATCAACCATGGTTTTTTATTTGATCTTTTAAAGCTGCTGCAAATTGAGCGGACTCAATTAAAACAATATCAGGGTTTTCTTCCGACAAACGCACTTTTATTCCGCTATCGCTGCGCGAAAATTTCAAGTTTATTCCATCACTATTTACGCTGATTTGTACAAACTTTTTTAAAGCATTTTTATCATATCTGAACTCGGTATCTATACTTATCTGTTTTTCCTCAGTATATTTTGAAATGACAGAAGCATCACCATAAATCTGTTCGCCCAGGGATTGAAGATTGATGCTTTGTTGCGCATTACTTCGCGCCGTTTCATAAACCATGTTTCTTACCTCATCAATGGAATAGGATTTTTTAGTCTCAGGGTTTATGGGTGCAGGAATATCATTTAAAATATGATACAAAGCCCTGGTATACTCCGTACTACTTTCTAATTGCTTTGCACTTATCCAATCGGTAAAATACTCTGACACTTCCTGTTGTCGTTGTTTGATAAACGATAGATAATTGGATTCGCCAGATTTTAATTTGCTTTCGTTAACGCGGCATGCCATGGCCAGGTGGTTGGTGTCCAGATACTCAATCCGCTTAACTTCAAAAGAAGTCTCGACCCGCTGCAGGAGTTTACCCTCCGTATCCCGGATTAAAAAAATGCTAATAAATTCTGTGTCATTCAGTTGATATTCAGCAAATACCAGGTATCCGCCTTTGGCAAGGGTTTTTGCTTTAATAATGGTTTCCAGGTTCGAGACAGCATCAACACTAAAATCTATAAATTCCTGGTTCTTTTTTTGCGACTGTCGATAAGATTCAAATCGTTTAGGAAAATACTTTTTCTCTTCATTATCAAACTCAGCATATAGAATTTTATCGCCCTGGTAACTTTTTAACAAAGCATTCACAAGTTCTGTGGACTCATCATCAACTGGCATTAATTCTTTGGAAGTTATTAAAGATGTAGCTGCCCTGCCCTGTTCTTTTCTTAACTCATGTACAATTATTTTGCTTATTATCATACAATCTGGTTTGTTATTTTTATTGGTTTAGATTGGCTATGCAAGCACAGTGCCACATTTTATAATCTTGCATACAACTTAAAAGATAACTTATAAATCTGTTCGAAAGATTTTTTCTTTCAATTTTTTTTATAAAATTAGCTTTCTTAGTTGTTAAATCCTATAGTGGTTTGTATTTTTTGATAAAACATTTTGGATTTTGAAAATCGCCCCTAAAGGTAGCACCAATTCTATATTTCTTTAAAATCTCACCAAAAAGTAAGCGTAAAATATATATTTCCTCTCAATTCTTCGACAAAGTGTCAGTACATTCTATAATTCTTTACAATTTTGCGGCAAAGTTTCCATAAAATATTTTAAGTTTGAAAATCTCACCAAAAAGTAAGCGTCAAATCTATATTTCTTTACATTCCTACGAAAAAGCAAGCACCGATTCTATATTTCTTTACATTTCTTTGACAAAGTGTCAGTACATTTTATATTTCTTTACAATTTTTACCCAAATTGAGCGATTATTCGTTAACACTCATGAGAAAAGTTCTGCTCAATCGATTAAGTAAATGTAAGCG
>JARGGF010000173.1 GCA_029210905.1 Bacteroidales bacterium
CTGGTGCCTAATACATCTAATAAAAACAGGGCAAAAAATCGCAGGGTTGAATTAAAAATTATTGAATAGTGACCATGTAGAAATTCCCGAGAGTATATGTAGCGCAAAATACTGCATTACTTGATATTTTTCGGATGACCGTCCATAATGATATAGGGAGTGACTGAATAAATGCCCTCATTATCAGCTGTCATCCGATTATTTTATTTAATTTTTTCTAAAATTAACCACTGTTGATATTTCGTCACCTTTTTTCCTGATTGTTTATATATCGTCATTTTTCCGATTTTAAGCAGATTGGAAAATGACGTAATTAGCTGATATGTAAGTTGATATAATCATTGGTACGTGTGTTGATATAAAATGGATGTAAAACATCAAATTAGAATTAAACAAAGGTAATTGAATAAAAAGAAAAGGAGGAAGCCGAAAATCCTTTGCAGAGTAGGTAAGTTTTAACAATTAAACAAATGCAAAATACAATAAGAATTTTAATGGCGATTATCATCATTGTGGCTATTGGCATAAATATTTCGTGCAAAAAATCAGATCCGGTAAATCCTGCCCTTCCTGGAGAAAACCCCTTTAATAATGGCAGTAATGAGAGAAATATGATAGTTGTTCTAAGCGATATGCATCTTGGGGCTGACATAAATTATGCCGAGTGCAATGAAAACCGCGCAACTCTGGAGACATTGCTGTATCAAATAAGAGGGGCTGCAACTGTTAAAGAACTGGTTATTGCAGGAGATTTAATTGACGAATGGTTTGTGCCAGCTGAGGTAGACACCTATGCAGGAAAAGGACAAAGTGATTTTGTGCAACGCGTAGCCGCTACTAACAAAGGGGTATTTGATGCCTTTAATGCTATAATAAAAGATGGAAAAATTTTAGTTACCTATGTGCCCGGAAACCATGATTTAGCAATTACAGCTGAAAGCGTCAGCCTTATTTTACCCGGCATAAATCAAGCACGCGAAAATCAGCAGGGTTTAGGTACTTATTCTCCTGATGGTTGCCCAAAATTGGCAATTGAACACGGGCACCGCTATAATTTTTTCTGTGCGCCAGATCCTTTTTCCAATAAAGACATTGCACCAGGCAGTATAATGCCTCCAGGCTACTTTTTTACAAGAATAGCAACCCAGCATGTTATTGAAAATTGCAAAACTCCAGGCGATGAGATGCCAATAGTTACCCCAAATACGACTGGAGATGCAAGTCAGTATCTAGTATATGTTTATTGGCAAGTTTGGCAGGGATTGATGTCCTCGCTACCTGTTAATGAAAAGTTTAGCGATAAAATGATTGTCACCAACATTGATGGATATACTCAAAACTATTCAATCAATGATTTAATGCCTTCACAATCAATAACTGACGGATTTATTGACATGAATCTATATAAAGGAATTATGGAAAATTGGGACGATAGGCAAAATATCAACAATGTTCCAACTTATATCACGCTAAAGGACGCAATCTCGAAATCAGCTTCTAATGGAGCAACTGATTCGATGGCGCTTTCACAATACTTTTTGAATTCAGACTCCGATAAAAGAATTGTCATTTTTGGACACACACACGATCCTAAGATTCAGGAATTTAAAAACCTCGACCTACAAAAATGCATCTATGCCAACTCCGGAACATGGATTGATGATAATAAGACTGCTGACACTAAAATGAATTTTATTGTAGTAACACCACAGAATAATGATGCTTCTTCTCAAACATACGTAAAACTATACTATTGCGATGATATGGGGATAAATGAAAAGTCCGCAGAATCATTGCGATATTAGTTTTAGACAATTTTCATTAGTTTCCGATTAAAACCAGTTGATTTTCAACTGGTTTTAATCGGAAACAAGTGGGAAATTATAATAAATAAAAATAAAAAATATGAAAGTCAAAAAGTTTTTAAACAGTTCGGGACCAGCATTGCTGCTTTTTATATTGCTTATCATGCTTGCAGTTTCGTGCAGGAGAGATTTTGATGATCCTTCGCCCGAAGAAATACCACCATTTGAATTCGAGGATGATGGTGACCCTGCCGTTTTCCCTGATGACCCAGCAGACATTATTTGGCAAGATTTCCCAGAGGCAGCTTTCCCAGCCAATGAAATTAAAGAATTAGGCGAGGGACTTAATCTTGAGAAATTTTTTGAGGGCTTAGAAATTGGAGGTCTTATTTTTGAAATCTATGATTATTTTCATACCGAAGCAAGATTCGATGAAATTGATGATAAATTGAATGATATTGAGAAACAAATTGACGAACTGGAAGATAAAATGGATCAATTGGAGAAAGAAATAGACAATATAAATCAGAATATAAATGATTTAGCTACAACTGATGAAACAATTGCTATAGATGGAATTACTTCAGATATAGAAATCGCATATGGCGATTTAAACATAGACGGTTTTATGTTTTACTCCACAATGGCCAAAGCTTATCAGGAAAATCCAACCAATCAATCAAATATAGACCAAATGGCATATTTGAAATCATATATTCCTACTTATGTTCACAAAATATATCCTGGTGATCCTGGTTCGTCGATGGCTAACCTAAATCATAAGATATATACCTACTTATGCGCAGGAGTATTAACAGATCATAATGCATTGCACGCATATGCTAAAACATTGGTAGTTAAAAGTGAAGGGCAACTTATAGACTCAACCCGCGCAATGAATACCTATTTATATTTAGAAAGCTATTTTTTGAAAATTGTGAATTACCAATTTCAAGCAGCCACCATATATATGAATGCAGCTCATTTTTTAGACTCCACCCGGACTTTAGGCTTCGAGAAACAATACTGGAAATCTTTCAGCAAAGATATTACAGAGGAAATTGAATATTTTCAGCAAATGGTAGATTATTTAACAGTTAATATGGCTGAATACAGGGACAAACAAAGGTTCGTGAACGATATGCAATATGCTAACGTAGGTTTGGCTCCTGATCATATTTTTAATAGTGTGTATGCACGTTCGCAATTTGTGGCCAATATGCTTTATAGTGCTTTAGGCATTAAACCTCCGGTTGTAAGTGGGCATATTTTAATACCAGCAAGATATACAACTGATGGCAGCGCTTCATCACCATCATTTAACCTGAGCATTGGTGCCTCAAATATTGTGGCTACCGCAAGTAATCCTATTTACAGTATGATACCCTACACATATTGGCAAAATCAAACTTGTCATCCAGACAACAAGTGGGTAGTTTACCGCTTTTCTACAGATACAAACATCGTTTGGCCAGATGTAACGCAGGATATCAAGGTTTTAAGTCCACCCTGGCCAAGTAATGGAATTGCAAAAGGAAGTGTTACTGCATTATACTACAATCCCCGGAATCCCAGTCAAACATCAAAAGTGAAAACGGACTCCTGTACATTTCAATTCGGATATTTTTCGGCCAATTGGCAATGGGGTTATCTATACCTCTCGCAAAATGCCGACAATGATGCGTGGGGAAGAAATTCTACCTATTTATATACTAAACATTACAATCGTCAAATTTATGATTATCCTGGGGTTTATTTTTGGCCTACAGTTCCTCTTGGCGGGAATACGAGTAAGCAGCATTCATCTGACGGTGGGTTTCATTTTACTGATTCTAAGGCTATTGATTTTTATCACAATTCTAATTTCTCTGCTGATGGTACCATGCAGGCTGTCGGTACTCGAACCAATGCTGATAAGAAGGCAACCAAACATGATTATTATTTTATTATTGCCGATTATTTAATTCGCAATGTAAAAACAAGCGCCGATATCCCAACAAATAAAAATAATAAAACGAAAACTTCCCTTCAGGCATGGGGAGCAGTTGATGGATATTGTAACACATCCAGCACACACCCTTCTAAACTTATTGCAAGTATGGGAACTGAGTGTGACCATTTTGATAATGGAGACACAAGAGCAAAAAATCTGAAGGGAGACGTATTTGAGAATACTTTTACTTCTTCTAGTAGCAACCCAAGCTACAATTATTTTGGTACTAGTGATATTAACGAGAGTAATACCTACGATCAAGCTGGGTTTGGTTATTATTTTGAAGAGAAATATGATAAAAAGAAAACCAGTGCACTTCCATTAAAAATTGTAATGAATTTTTATTACCAATTTATTTATACGGGTACCTACCCTGCGAATTAATAAAAGGAAGTAATCTTTTTAATTTGAAAAATTGCCTTCCGCAGAAACTGGAAAGCTTTTTTTCAAATTCGTGTTCCTTTTCTCTATTAAAAGAATTATTTAAAAACTCATTACTGACGATATTTCAACAATCGATAAAACAAGGCAGTTGAATACTACTGAACTTGCTGGTAATTGATAAAATTATAAATAAGCTATGATAATTCACCAAAAATACTTGTTGACTTTCGCATTCGCCCTACTATACTTCAATTGTTCCCTGTGTTTATGTAATTGCCTATTATTCTGGTGATTGAAAAGTAGTCGATACCATTTGATCTAAAATTATTGTTCTTATTTACTTGTTTGAACCAATTAATGGTTAGAAAATTAGGATCGCATAGTCGTACATCTTTAGTATAAAACATGGAAGATTTCAATTAATGCGAATATTCAATCTTTGTATTTGTAAAACAAACAAAGGAGGCACAGGAAAATCCTTAAAGAGTACTGGGTGGAAGCCGAAAAACCAAAGAGTAAGCAATATTCAAATTATCTATTATATGAAGTATTTATTAAGAACATTTGCAATTAGTGCATTAATTGCATTGAATATACAAACCCAGGCACAAGTGAAACTTGGTGTAAAAGCCGGGCTAAATATAAATAATATCAGTCAAAACTTTAAAGAAAGTGACTTGGAATATAAAAACAAAATGTCTTTAGGATACAACATTGGTGTAACTGTTGATTTTGGATTAATTGATGCTTTATGTCTTCAGTCTGGTTTAATGCTGACTAGTAAAGGATTTAGTTATGACCTCGAAGAAGAATGGGGAGTAGGTACTGAAGGATATGATAGGGTTATTTATAACTATCTTGAAGTTCCAGTAAATTTTGCTTATAAAATTAATGATTTTCAAATCTATGCAGGTCCCTATTTAGCAATTGGAATTGGTGGCAAAAACAAATGGAATGTTACATACGATGGAGCGAGTTATGCAGATGAATACAAATATAAACCTGTTTTTGGAGAAGTTGGTGAAGGATACTTAGATGCAGATGATGATGCTTATAGCGCTTTAGATTATGGAATAAATTTTGGAGCTGGTTACCAAATTGGTCCAATGTTAATCAATGCTGGATATTCACTTGGTTTAGGAAACTTAACACCAGCATATAAAGGATATGTTAGTGACCGAAAGGATTTTAAAGTATCAAATAGAGTTATCTCTCTTTCAGTTAGTTATTTCTTTGGAGAATAGAATAACTTGATCAACACACAGTCATACGAAATAAATAATAAACTGCTACCTTTTAATTCCAACTGTTGATATTTCGTCATTTGATATTTCAAACTGTTGATATTTCGTCATTTTTCTGATTTTACAAGTAGAAGAAAATGTCATAATATGTTCATATACAATTAATTATAATCATTGGCACATGTGTTGACACTAAATATGTCGAAAATAGATTATACAATCATAACAAACATAAAATATATCACAACCAAAGATTTCGACAATACCACTTTAAAATACGATGGTTTTTGCCTTGTGGAATGTGTGAACGGAAATCGCGGACAATTGCAAATGATGCAACCTGTATTAAGCAGACTTATTGACTCTGTGCCAACAAAATTAAAATATATGAGAATTGATATCAATAAACAACCTTTTATTGTAGAACAATTTTATGTTTTGCAAAGCCCTTCTTATTTAATCTTTCTAAATGGGCAATTTATCGACAGGGTTGACGGGATTATTTCTTATAACGATTTTTCAAAAAGAATAAACGGGCTATTAATGCCTTAACAATCGGATTTATTTATTAACTTAACAATAAGATTCAATTATTTACTAAAATTAAAATTATGCGAAAGTTTACTCTTTTGATGCTATTTGCTACCCTTGCAACATATAGCTTGCATGCCCAAAGTAATTACTTGGGGGTAGATAACAGAGATGGGGTAGCCCCATCCAATAAAAAGGTTTTTACCGAAGGGCTTATCACCAAACAAAACAACACCAAAAGTCGTCTAAAAGTATCTGGTCTTTTTACTGAAACTTTTAGTAGCGGCACCCTGCCTGCAGGATGGACAAATACTGACAATACAGACAATAGCGCCGGTACCTGGGCTTTTGATAATCCGGGTGGTCGCGGTATCAATACCACAACGGGTGCATCTGGTTTTGCAATATTCGATAGCGACGCACTTGGCAGTGATGGATTAGCAGAAGATGCTGATTTAATTTCACCGGCAATTGATTGTTCTTCCTTATCAACTGTTATACTTTCTTTTGAACACTATTATTATGGATATTCTAATTCTGTAGCAGAAGTATTTGTCAGTGGCGACAATGGTGCTACATGGACATCGCTGGAGGCATGGGGTACAACTTCAACTACCAATGCAGCTTTGGCCAAATATGATATTAGTTCTGTTGCTGCCGGTCAATCTCAAGTAAAAATTAGGTGGAATTTCCAAGGTAATTGGGCCTGGTATTGGGCCATTGATGATGTAATTGTTGGCGAACCAACAATACATGACCTTGCAGTTCAATCAATAAATAATTCTTCAGCACTATTTACCGGGGTAGCACCAATTGTTGCCATTAAAAATACTGGAGAGTTCCCCGAGGGAGCTTATTCAGTTACTTTATCAGATGGTGAAAATTATAATGAAACAATAGATGTTACAGAAAATGTTTTGCTTGGAAATACCTATTTTGTTACTTTCCCAAATTTTACTTCATTAATTGAAGGAGAAAACTATACCCTTACAGCAACGCTAAGCTGCCCAGATGATACAAATCCTGGTAATGATGAATTGACTACACAAGTAACAGCATCTCAAAATGCGTCTGATCTGGGCATTTCATCAATAAATGTAGCTTCTGAGTTAATTAGTGGCGTAGTTGTTTCACCAACAGTTACCATTTTAAATTCTGGCAATTCTGAAGTGATGGTCTACTCTGTTTTTTTAACTGATGGAGCTACTTACTCAGAAACAGTAAATGTGACAACAGCAGTTGCTGCAGGAAATGAATACGATGTTACATTCCCTGATTGGACACCTGCAACAGGCAATTATACATTAACTGCTAGAGTAACATCGGCAGGAGATATGAATGGACATAATAATAGTCTGGATAAAAATGTAATTGCATCTGCTGGCGAGCACGATTTAAGCGTAATTTCTGTGCCCAATGCTGTTGCCAGTGGCACCACAACAGCACCTTATGTTAATGTGTTAAATATTGGTAATTATAGCGAGGCCAGCTTTTCAGTTTCACTTTCAAATGGTTCTGATTATAACGAGACCGTTAATGTTACTACTTCCATTGCTGTAGGTGAAAGCTTTAAAGTTACATTTCCTGACTGGACACCTGCAGATGGGACTTATACCCTGACAGCTACACTAACCTTAACTGATGATGGAAATACGGATAACAATACCCTTACCCAGGAGTGTAAGACAGTTACTGAAAGAATGGCTTATGTTTCAAGATATAATGGTGCAAGCCTAAATGGTACCTTAAATATACCTTTTGACAACTTCACAGAAATTGGAATGTCTTCT
>JARGGF010000174.1 GCA_029210905.1 Bacteroidales bacterium
AAAATCTTCAATTCCAGCGTGTATAATGCAGTAATGTGGATGGTATTTTATAACCAATTCATTTAATATCCACTCATATTGGTGAGAAGTAAAATCACGAATGATGGCCTTTTTTACATAAAACTTATTTTCCAGCTCAGTCCAGTTGCAGCTTTCCATCTGATAGGCTCCCAGCAGAACGATATCTACCTGCTTATTTTCTTTCTTTTGAGCCCATGCAGAAGTTAAAATAAGGCTAATTTGAATGAATAAGAGAATTGTATTTTTCACTTTTTAAAATTTTAAAAATTCCTTTAATAAACAAGACAAACTGATACTAAAACTTTGAATATTGTTGAGTGAACTAATTAACAAGTTTATTAATTATTTCAATTTGTTCCAAGCCAATTAGATCTGTATACTTTGGAACATAAATCATGCAATCCTTATTCTATAGTTTTGATATACAGTTGTATATAAAGGCAGAAGCTCTTATTCTTTTTTTTGATGATGACATAATTAACAGTTTTTGCGACCTCTTTAACAGGCTTGCGACCTCATTAATATTATTGGATACATTACAACCAAAGCTTTAAATGGATGATTGGTACTTTTGTAAGTGCAATGTTTTAAATATCTCACAGCATTGTATTATTGACAATTGTTCAAAAGCATTAATTCAGATTGTTTTGAGTTTTCTATCGGAGCTTGTTGAATTAAAAAATCGTTGTTCTTTTATAAAATAATTGTTCATGAAAAATCTAATAATTTTAATTGTTTTTAGTTCAATATTCATACATACTACTAGTGCTAAGTGCCTTCCCAGATTGCAGGTTAGCAGGGATGGACACCATCTTGTGGATGAGCAGGGAAAAGCCTTTTTCTATTTAGCAGATACGGGATGGGAATTATTTCATAAACTAAACCGGGAACAAGCTCTGCAGTATTTGAAAGACAGAAAACAAAAAGGATTTAATGTGATACAGGCAGTAATGCTTTCTGAAAATGATGGGATTAACAGCCCAAATGCCTATGGTGACCTACCACTCACACTTGATAATTTACCTCTGAATACTGAGGGTTCGAATACTGAAGATGAACATGCCTATGATTATTGGGATCATGTTGATTACATCATACAAAAGGCAGCAGAACTTGAAGTTTATATGGGTGCTTTGCCATGTTGGGGAGAATATGTGGTACCCCGCGAAGGCAATGCAATATTTAATAAAATTGAAGAGGCCTATCAATTCGGATATTATGTTGGCAACAGATATAAAAAATTCACAAATATAATCTGGATCCTGGGTGGTGATAGGCATCCTGATGAACGTAAGGAAGGAATTGACTTGTGGCGAGCGATGGCTGAAGGTATAGCAGATGGTACAAACGGTACATACCTTCAGGATGGTATTGCTGATTACACTACCACACTTATGACGCATCATGCTTCAGTTTCTTCATCAAAATGGTTTCATAATGATGCCTGGATTGATTTTCATATGTGGGGTTCTTATCATGCGCTGATTAATAATATCGAATCTATTGAAAAAGCGACTTTTGACTGGAATTTACCAAATCCAAAACCAACAATTAATGGTGAACCTGCCTATGAAAAGCATCCGCTAAACTGGATGCCTGAGAATGGTTGTTTTTCACCCTATGATGTTCGGCAGGCAGCATATTGGTCAGTTTTTTCAGGTGCTTGCGGTTACACCTATGGGTGTCATCCTGTCTGGCAGTTTTACCGTGAAGGTGATAAGCCAATTAGCAATGTTCAACAATTCTGGTATCAAGCGTTAAATGCTCCAGGTGCAACTCAGGTGACTTTTTTGAAAAAGCTTATTGATTCAAGACCTTTTCTTCAAATAAAACCCGATCAGGATTTATTAGCCGAGAAATCAAATGATTTTATTTCATATGTAAGGGCGACGAGTGGCGAAAATTACGCATTTGTATATATACCGTTTGGCTATCCGGTTAAGGTTAATTTCGGAAAGATTTCCGGAAAAATGATAAGAGCCTGGTGGTATAATCCACGTGATGGGCAGGCCAGGTTGATTGGTGAATATAAGAATACAGGTAGTAGCGTATTTGACCCCCCTGGGCTTTCAGAAGAGTTAAGTTGGTTGAAGACTGGAAGTGGATGCGACTGGGTGCTTGTATTAGATGATGTTGCTGCTAATTACTCACAGCCAGGAAAAATAATAGAATAATTAAACTAGATTTAGACATGTAATATATTTATAATCAAACACATAGTATAATATGAAGAATCTTTACACTATAATTGCACTTACTTTCTTATTTGCTTGTTCTAACACCCAAAAAGTATCAAACATGAAGATCGAAATTAATAATAAGTGGCAGCTCACGCAGGTAAAAACAGGAGATACTTATCAGGCTAATGTCCCCGGCTGTGTGCACACTGACCTTCTGGCAAACAAAATAATTGAAGATCCTTATTATAGGACAAATGAAAAAAAACAACAATGGATTGACAAAGAAGACTGGAGCTATTCTACTGAATTTGAGCTTGATAATGATTTTTATACAAAGGAACATCTCGAACTAATATTTAAGGGTCTTGACACTTATGCAGATGTATATTTAAACGATTCTTTGATTTTAGTTACTGATAATATGTTCAGAGAGTGGCAAATAAGTTGCAAGAAGCTACTAAAACCAGGCTTAAATAAATTGAAAGTTTATTTCCACTCACCTGTTAATATAGGTCTTAAAAAACTTGAAGAAAACATATATCCCTTGCCGGCCACAAACGACCAATCTGAAAATGGCGAACTGGGGGATAAAAAAATTAGTGTCTTTAGTAGGAAAGCACCCTACCATTATGGTTGGGATTGGGGACCTCGTTTTGTTACTTCAGGTATTTGGCGTCCTGTAATTATAAAAGCCTGGGATCTGGCAAAAATTGAGAACATTCAAATCATTCAGGATAACGTAAGTGAGACTGAAGCAAAAATCAATCAGGTGATTTCAATAAAAAGCGCTAAAAAGCAGAATATTTTCATTGAAATTAAAACAGGAGATTCAATTCTATATTCTGAAAATACAAAACTGGAAGAAGGTGCAAATACGGTAAATATTAATTATTCGATTAAAAATCCAAAACTATGGTGGACCAATGGCTTGGGAGAACAATATTTGTATCAGATACAAACTTCACTAACAGCAGATAATCAGCTTATAGAACAAAAAGATAATAAAATTGGATTAAGAACTTTAAAACTGGTTCAAAAACCAGATGAATTCGGGAAATCCTTCCATTTTGAACTCAATGGAGTACCAGTTTTTATGAAAGGTGCCAATCATATACCAAACGATGTATTTTTACCCCGTGTTACCAGAGAAGTTTATGAGCATGAAATTAAAACTGCCGCTGAATCAAATATGAATACGATACGTGTGTGGGGCGGCGGGATATACGAAGACGATATATTTTACGATTTATGCGATAAATACGGTATTCTGGTATGGCAGGATTTTATGTTTGCATGTAGTATGTATCCCGGAGGCGAGGATTTTTGGGAAAATATTAAAAATGAGGCCGTTGACAATGTTGTGAGATTGCGCAATCATCCTTCAATAGCGCTTTGGTGTGGAAATAACGAAATAGACGGAGCATGGTCAGAATACTCTAATGGTGGATGGGGCTGGAAAGAAAGATACACTCCAGAGCAAAGAAAAGAGATTTGGTCAAATTATGAGAAAATTTTTCATGATATTCTACCGGCTGTGGTTTCGGAATATGATCCTACAAGAAGTTACTGGCCATCTTCACCAATGGCCGGGCCCAAGGAACACGCTACTAATTCAAACACTTCCGGAGATATGCATTATTGGGGAGTTTGGCATGCAAAAGCTCCATTTAGTGAATTTAGCAAAATAAGGGCACGTTTTATGAGTGAGTACGGGTTCCAATCATTTCCCGACCTTACTACTGTTAAAAAATACACATTGCCTGAAGATTTTGATATCGAATCAGAAGTTATGGCGGCTCATCAGCGCAGTGGAATCGGCAACCTAAGAATTAAAGAATATATGAGTTGGTCCTACAAAACGCCAAAGAATTTTGAGTACTTTTTGTATATAGGTCAAGTGCTTCAAGCAGAAGGCATTAAAGCGGCTATTGAAGCACATCGTCGAGACATGCCTTATAACATGGGCAGTCTGTATTGGCAATTAAATGATTGTTGGCCGGTGGCTTCCTGGTCGAGTATGGATTATTATGGCAGATGGAAAGCCTTACAATATTTTGTAAAAAAAGCATTTAATGATGTTCTGGTAAGCCCTGTTCTAAGTGGCGATTCGGTTGATATTTATATTGTATCGGATATGCTGGAAAATACAAAAGCTACCCTTTTGATGGAGTTTATCGATTTTGAAGGCAATAAATTATTGGAAGAAACATATGATATTGAAATATTAAAAAACAGCAGTAAAATATATACGACTTTGTCGAAATCAAAACTGTTTAATTTGCTGAATAATAAGAATATAGTTCTTGTTGCATCTGTATATAAAAACAACGAATTATTGGGTACAAATCAATTATATTTTGACAACATAAAGAATTTAACCTTACCGAAGCCAAAGATTGAATACACTATCAGTAAAAATGAAGATGGTTTTACAATAAAGTTAAGCACAAACAAACTTGCAAAGAACATTTATCTAACAGTAAATGATGACGAGGGATTTTTTAGCGACAACTATTTTGATCTTCTTCCTGGAAAAACCATAAGTATCGTTTATTATCCAGGCAGCAAAGATATACTTCTGGATTCGAAACTAAATATTATCTCTGTTGTTGAAACTTACTAAGCTTAAATTTTAATATGTCTCACATAGATTATTTAACTATAATATCTATAAAAATGAATTTGATAAAAAATTGGAATAATTTCCTCCATTTAGGAGAAAAAATAAAGCTTGTGACCCTATTAATGATTATAAGCAACATAGGTTTTGCTCAACCTCTATATGATTATTCCCAACCTTTTATAGCTACTTCTCAGCTTGGTTTTAGGGAACATTCTCCAAAGGAGATATCATTTTATGCGGGCAATAAAATAAAGGAGTTACCAGAGCAGATATCTTTTTATATTACATATGTCGGTTATCGATTACCGCGAAAAAAAAATCATCCAAAGGAGTGGGATAAAAAAAATAACGTTTTTAGGTGGCCCTTTAATACTACTTTAATGCCTTATGTTGGGCAAATAAATGAAGGAGCCTATCTTTATAAGGGCGTCATGAAAAAAGTAAAAACCCGATGGGGTATTTTTTGGCGTGGCGATTTTAGCGATTTTATAAAACCTGGTATCTATCAGATTGAATGTGAATACGGATTTTCTTCTCCTTTTCAAATTGATGATAAGATATATGAACGATTACAAAGGGGCTATCTGGAATATATGTATTGCCAGCGTTCGGGTGTGGAGATTCCAGGCATTAGGCCTGTAGAAAATGCTGATGATGCCAGGTTGTATAGTGACACATCTATATACCTGCCTGTAGCAGGAGGATGGAACGATGCCGGAGATTGGCGGAAATGGCTATTTCTTACCTTACCCAACCTGGATGCCCTGGGCCAGATAGCTCAGTATAGTCATCCGGCTTTTAAGGAACAGGCCATTGAAGAAATGAAATGGGGAAATGCCTATTTTCAAAACATGATTACTGATGAAGGAAGGGTGTATGAAGATGTTGGCGCCGGACAAAACCGGGCTGGAAATTATGAAGATAGCTGGTGGAATGAGAACCATCCAGGTGTTACTGCTGCGGGAGATAATATTTCTGACAATATACCCCTAAATGGAATCGAGCGGCATGTCAGGATCAAATATAATCCACTTGTGCAGTATCAATTTATTAGGCACCAGGCAAAAGCCTCTACAATAATGAGTGCTCCATACAAAAACAACTGTCTTGTTTTGGCTGATAAAGCCTGGAGATATGCAGAATCGGTGAAAGATGATCAACGGACTTTGTTTGTGGCACAACAACTTCTTGCTGCTGTTGAGCTTTATCTTGCCGGAAGTCCTAATATCGCTCCTGCAAGGATTAAAGAAATAGCAATGATACTTCTTGAAAGACAGGAGACAAGCCCTATAGGTCTGAGTGGATACTTTATGGAAAAAGACAATAAGGATGGATACCGAAGTATTGCCTTTAATGATGAACCCGCAATGGCAATATTGCGATTGTTAGAAGCTGATATTAAGGGGATTGCTGAGGTAAATGATATGGCAGAAAAATGTTTAACTGCCTATATTGAAAATTATTTATTGGCAGATGCTCAATCAAACCCTTTTTCAATACCTCCGTACGGTATATATGTAAATCCTCCTTTTGAAAAAGAACAGGTTTTCAGAAAAGCAAATGACAACAGAAAAGTAAGAACTTTTATTCGCGTGTTCTCTGAAGATCCTCTTCCACATGGAGTTAATCAGGTTTTTTTAGAGCATGCTTATTTAATGGCACGCGCCGGGAAATTACTTAAAAGAAAGGAATATCAAGTGGCAGCTGAAAAAATATTGAATTGGACAATGGGGCATAATCCATTTGGGCTTTGTTTGTTCACAGGAGTTGGTTTTAAACATCCAATCCCGGCTTCTTTTATGAACTATAAAATCCCTTCGGCTGCTGTTTCAGGATTTTTGGGCACTCCAGATGATCAACCCTATATCGAAACACAAAACCTTGTGGAATGGAGCACACAGGAAATCTGGGATGTTCCATATTTTTATACCATTGGAATCATTAGCTATCTGGAATAAAAAAGTTGATGAATTAAATTGGAATACTATAAAGGTAACTTAGAATTAAATGCGAAAACAATAGTATGATGAAAAGTACTTACATTTATTATGTATTAATTATCAGTGTATTAAGTACTATATTCTATTCCTGTAGGGAGGAGAAAAAAAACTGGGAACTTTCAAGCCCTGGAAATAAAATCCAGCTTAAGGTTTTTACAACGGATCCTGAAAACGGTCTGGCATACCAGGTATACCTGGCTGGAGAAAAATCAATAAGCGTATTGGATTCTTCAGATTTGGGTATAATAATGAACAACCTGGATTTTAGTAAAAACTTAAAATTTAGTCATGCTGGCTATAAGGAAATTAACGAAAGCTATTCAACTCTGACAGGTAAACGAATCAATGACATCAACCATTGTAATGAGTTGACACTTGAATTTACAAATTCTGAATATAAGAAATTGGAAGTTATTTTTAGGGCCTATGATGACGGTATCGCATTTAGATATAATTTTCCTGATATGGATACAGCTGTGCATACAATAATAAGTGAATTATCTTCTTTTAATTTAAATTCATCAGATGGCAAATCGTGGATGCAAACTTATGATACGCTTAAACACTGGAGCCTTGGTTATGAAATTCCTTATGAAAAAGAAATTCCAATTGGAACTTCAGCTCAGGTGAGTTACGGTTGGGCGCTTCCATTGCTTTTTGAAAAACCAAACGGTATTTGGATTTTAATTTCAGAAGCTGATCTTGACGAAAGCTATTGTGGAATGCATATTAAAAAAGATGCTCCGGATGGTAATTACAGTCTTGAATTCCCTGGCGAATATGAATGTTATGGCAAATTCAGTCGTTTCCCCAAAAGTGGTTTGCCCTGGAAAACGCCTTGGAGATTTGCAATAATTGGCGATAATCCGGGAACTTTAGTGGAGTCAAATATGGTAAATCATCTGAGCCGTCCTACA
>JARGGF010000175.1 GCA_029210905.1 Bacteroidales bacterium
TATCAAAATCTATTTTACAACAAGACTTATGCCCAAGAAAGATAGTTGCATATTATGAAAAAAATTCTATTGCTGAAGTTATATTTTTATACACGGAGTCTAAATTATGACCGAAGTCAAATATTTGGAATTAAGGTCTTTGTGCAAAAGGGTATGAAGTTTAAACAAATAAAAAAAGCCGGTAAATTTTACCGGCCTTGTTGTAATTTATATAAAGTTTATTTTGGAAAGATAAAGAAGAGGATTTTTTTTGCATGGCTATCAGTTGCTTCATCATATGGCCCATAGCCCACGAAAGCAATGGATTTGACATCTTTTGTTAGGCCAAGGGAACTTTGATCGAAATACCAGTCTTCCTCAAACAGTATTGTATTCACTGCATTTTCTAATCCAAATGATTCGAGATTTTCTCCGATATAGGTTTCAAGTTCTGTTGGCCTAAATTTTCTTTTAGAACCATCTACCAAATAGATTGGATCATAGGCTATTATTTCACCAGACTTTATTTTATCAATTATGAGTTTCATGAAGTTCAATTGATCAAAACCTGTATAGATATTCGGATATTCTTGATACCAGGGATGTTCATAGAAAATATTATGGGCAACTAATCTTCCTTTTGCAGGATTTTTGGGATATGCAAAGGATACCATTTGTTTTTTTACTTCACCATCCTTTTTCCAAATTTTAATAGGTGTCCAAGCTATGACCTCCTTTTCAAATTTCGTATTGTTTTCATGAAATGTCCAATTTTCAATGAATCTTATTTCTTTAAATAATTCAAAGTCAATTGTATCAACATGTTGCCTTATTTTTGCTGAAAGCTCAGTTGCCAGAAAGATCTTTCTATTTATCGTATCACCTAAGGCCGCGTAGCCATATACTTTTACTTTTCCAGACAGTGCAATACTAAAAAATTGTTTAAAAAAGTTGATCCTGTCAAAGCCTTTTGTCCACTCAGGTGTATCTGTATTAGCAATATTTGCAACACATGAGCTTGTAACTACTTTAGCTAACAATAAATTATTAGCTGTTTTCTTTTCAAAATTTTGATTACATCCAAAAGAGCAAATAATTACTATTATAAATCCTATGAGCGAAAATCTATTTTTCATACATCTTAATTTAAATCGTTTTGAAAATATTTGAGTTGAACAGGCCTGTCTTCTTTAATTACTTGGTAGATTATGTCATCACATGCAAAGCAGATTTTTGTGCTATAATAATTTCCAGACATGCGGGCTTCTATTTCAGCCAGTTTTTGTCGTTTTTGATATTCTTCAAATGAACTGGCTGAATAGGCAGTTTCATCTTCCTTGCTATCGGATTTGCTAGTTTTGTTAAAATTACCAAGCAAAAAACCAATTATTAATAGAGCAGCAGCATAGTAATAAAATTGCCACACTAACTTTTTCTTCTTTTTTCGCTGTAATCTTTCCCAGGAACTATCCTTGTTCCATGTAAAAGGCAATTCCTTATCATTTAGCTTAACTATTTTATCTCTAAATAAACTATCTATTTTATTATCAGGCATATAAGCTTTCATCTGTTAAAATCTTTCGTTGTAATAATTTCCTGGCTTTGGTCAATTGTGAGCGTGAAGTACTTTCAGTAATTTGTAATAATTCAGCTACTTCCTTATGACTGTATCCCTCTATAGCAAAAAGGTTAAAGACAGTTCTGTAGCCAGTCGGCAAATCCGTTATCATTTGCAAATAGCTTTCCTCCAGTGCGTTTAAATGGGTTTCGTATGTTGCGCATTCACTTTCCTTTATTTCGTTGATGGACACCAAATTAAAGTTGGTTCTTTTCCTTAAAAACATTAAGCTTTCATTTACCATAATTTTTTTAATCCAAAACTCAAAGCTTCTTTCATGTCTCTCATTAAATGAATTCATATTACTAAAAACCTTTAAAAAGCCGTTGTGCATAACTTCTTCGGCGTCCATCAGGTTGTTCAGATATCTATAGCACAAAAGGAGCATCTTCTCAGCAAATGCATCATATAGTTCCTTCTCTTTGCTCTTTTTGGATACTAATTTTTGTTTTTTAAACATTGATTTACAATAATATAATAAAAATTGTATAGATTTTTAATAATTAATATCCATCAATTTGTACTTGATTTTTGCTGTTTTTCATTTGCAGTATTTAATAATATAAATGCTAAAAGTAAATGATTCGCTGCCTGAAATATTTATCTTTATTGGATTCTGGCGATTATTTTTTTTAAATATATAATATTCAATTATTTATAGTTGCTGTAATCATTCTTAATAATTAAAAATTTATTTAAACGATAAGAAGGGCTTTTTAATATTAAATTTCAATTAATTTCTTAATAGTAAATTTCTTAATAGTCAATATATTTTCTAAATTGCCTGCTCACTAAAAAGTCTAACCAAATATTTAAAAAATGAAAAAACTTAAATGGATGGCCTTTCTGCTGATTATTTTGATGGCAGGATGTGCAAAAGAAGATCAACTGGTTGAACAAGCTGATGATCAATTATTTCAAGAACCACTTAGTGGTGAACAAATTAATCAGATTATTGATGGAATTTTAGATGAAACGGGCACATTTAACTGGCTCGATGTAGATGATTTTGTATTATGGAGTGCAGCATTAAATGGCGACAGCATTATCACCATTGGATATGGCGAAGGCAGTTTTTCTGAATTCAAAAATGTTGATCTTCTTAATCAGAAGCAAGTAATCTACGATTTGATTCTTTCAATTGAAAAAGAAAAAAATCCTAAATTTAAATCAACTGGCAATGATTTTCTGCTTTATGAAGATCCAATATTAAATTATATGGATTTTAAGATTACCAGTCTTGAAACGGTTAAAGAATTAAAAAATTTACAAGGAATAAGGTATTTAGAACCAGGAGGTTACAGGTACTTTGCTTACGAAACAAAATTCAAAAGTTCAAGCGGTTGTACTACCTCTGCTGATAATGTAAATGCAGCTGATTATCGTGTGATTAGTCCTAATTGTCTGGTTCCCTGGGTATTTGACAAGCATAATATCCCTTCGGCATGGGCTTATAGCACAGGTGCCGGGGTAGGTGTAGGGCTTATTGATACCGGTGTTTCTTCAAATCAGCCCCTGTTGGGTTCCAGTTTTAATGATGGCTATTCAAGCGGACGAACCATTAGCAAATATGGAGTTTATGTGGATTCCTTCTGGCCATGGTCGACCAAAACCGATGGATATCATGATAAATGCGGACATGGTACTTCAATGGCCTCCACCATTGCAAGCCCAAGAAATGACGATATGTTACCTGTTGGAGTGGCATATAATTGTAATTTAGTTAGTTACAGGGCCACCCACGATGTTGTTCTGGATGGATATCATGAGCAAAAAGGGGTGGCAAAGGCTTTAACAGATTTAGGCAATAGGTCCGATATTAAGGTTATTTCCATGTCTATAGGACATATTTTTTCAGTTGGACGAATTGAGGATGCTGTTAAATATGCTTATTCAAGGGGGAAAATGATTATTGCAGCCGGTGGTACTTCTACTGAATGGACCAATTTTGTGGGCGTTATTTTTCCTGCCAGCATGAGTGAAACAGTAGCTGTTACAGGAATTACAGATGGCAGCGGTTATACAGAATGTGCAGTTTGCCATAAAGGAAGCAAAATAGATTTTACTGTGATCATGCAAAGGGCAGGAAATTCTGATAGAACCTCTGTTTGCCTGGGATATTATGCGGGACAAAAGGATTATGTAGGAGGTTCTTCTGTGGCTACTTCAACAACTGCCGGTATTGCAGCCTTGATTTGGGGACGGTATCCAAGCTGGAACAGGACACAGGTTTTGGATAAAATGAAACAATCGGCAAGCTTGTATCCAAATAAAAGTTCTAATTTTGGTTATGGTTCCATTAACGCACTCTTGGCTGTTCAGTAAGAAGTATTTATAAGTATTTAGAGTGACTTGAGTATTTAGAGTGTCTTGAGTAATTATGAGTATTTTTAAGTTGTTATGCAACTAATTGAAATTTAGATAATTATAAAAATGTTGAGGAGAGCAGATGGTTTTATACCGTCTGCTTTTTATTTTTAAGAAATTGGTTTATTTGTGTATTACAAGAATATACTTTCTTAGACAAGAATCAAAATACTAATTCGGTCACTGAACCTGTCGAAGTATCGAAGGACTAATATACCAATTTACTCACTTCGCTCATGAGAAAAGTTCAAATATCCATTGACAGTTACAAATTGAGTTAACGAATTTTGCTTATATAAGCGGCATTGATTAACATTTAACAATTAACATCCTCCTCCCATTTTAAATACTTTAAAAAGATTTAACAATAGGACATTGAAATAATTGCTACTTTTGCCCATTGTGAACATCCGCAAAGGATTTCATAAAAAAGCTGACTTATAGAATGAAATAATTCAGCTTAATTTCAGATTATTACATAAAATTTAAACAAATGGAAAATCAAAAGTTTATTCTCATCATATTAGATGGATGGGGCATTGGGGATGGTTCAAAATCAGATGTAATTTCAAGCGTAGGAGCGCCTTATATTGAAAGTTTGAAGCAGAAATACCCCAATTCTCAGCTGTTGACATCAGGCGAAGATGTAGGTTTGCCGGAAGGACAAATGGGCAATTCAGAAGTTGGCCATATGAATATTGGTGCAGGCAGGGTTGTTTATCAGGATTTGGTAAAAATTAATAAAGCTATCAGAGATAACAGCATTTCGCAAAACGAAACAATTGTTAATGCATTAAATTATGCTAAAGAAAATGACAAAGCGGTTCACTTTATTGGATTGATTTCTGATGGAGGCGTGCATTCGTTAGATACCCACCTTTATAAATTATGCGATATTACAAAGGATTTTGGGCTTGAAAAGGTGTATATTCATGCAATTACTGATGGCAGGGATACTGATCCACGAAGTGGGTTAGGCTATATGCGCAATCTGCAAAACCATCTGCAAAAATCTAATGGTGAGGTAGTTAGCCTTATTGGCCGTTATTATTCTATGGATCGCGATAAGCGATGGGAGCGGGTAAAAGAAGGCTACGATTTAATGGTTAAAGGCAAAGGCAAACCTTTTACTGATGTGCTAAAAGCTGTTGAAGAATCCTATACTGAGGGTGTTACTGACGAGTTCATCAGAGCATCGGTAAAGGTTGATGCTAATGGAAATCCTGTTGCCAGGATAGAGGAAGATGACGTTGTAATTTGTTTTAACTTCCGTACCGACAGGTTGAGAGAGGTTACTACGGTTCTTACTCAGCAGGATATGCCCGATCATGCAATGAAAACCATGAACCTTCATTTTCTTACAATGACCCGGTATGATGAAAATTTTAAAGGCATCAATGTTATTTACGACAAAGATAATGTTCAAAATACCATAGGTGAAGTGGTTTCGAAACTAGGCCTGAAACAATTACGTATTGCTGAAACTGAGAAATTTGCTCATGTAACTTTCTTTATGTCAGGAGGGCAAGATGCTGAATTTGAGGGTGAAAGCCGAATATTAGTGCAATCGCCAAAAGTTGCAACCTATGATTTGCAACCTGAAATGAGTGCACCTGAAGTTACCGAAAAACTGGTAGCAGAATTAAACAAAAAATCCCAGGATCTAATTATATTAAATTTTGCCAATGGCGATATGGTTGGACACACGGGTATTTACGAAGCCATTTCAAAAGCCGTAAAAACAGTTGATGAGTGTGTTAAGAAGGTGGTTGAGACTGCAAAGGCCAATGGATATGAAGCATTAATTATTGCGGATCATGGAAATGCTGACAATGCAGTGAACCCCGATGGCAGCCCTAATACTGCTCACTCTTTAAATCCGGTGCCAAGTATTCTTGTCTCTGAAAGGTTTAAAAGCATACAACCCGGTATTTTGGCAGATGTGGCACCAACTATTTTAAAGGCGATGGGTATTGAAATACCAAAGGAGATGACAGGAAAAGTATTAATATAGAATAAGTTATTTGTTATTGGTTAAATGTTAAAAGTTGTTTGTTCATGGTGGAGCGAATATCATTTAGCATTTAACACTTAACTTTATAAAAATGATAGAGATAGGTAATGCCTTGATTAGCAGGGATGTGGTAGAGAAGAAGTTTGTATGTAATCTGTCAGTCTGCAAAGGGGCATGTTGTGTGGATGGCGATTCGGGTGCACCTTTAACTGATGAAGAAATAAAAGTTATCGATCGCATCTATGATAGGGTTATTCCTTATATGCGAAAAGAAGGAGTTGTAGCCATCGAAAACCAGGGCCGCTATGTGGTTGACTATGATAATGAATTTGTTACACCCTTGGTAAACGAAAAAGAATGTGCCTATGTTATTTTTGAAGAAGGTATTGCTAAATGCGCCTTCGAAAAAGCATATGAACAAGGGGTTATTCAATTTAAAAAGCCAATCTCTTGTCATTTGTACCCCATACGCATCTCTAAATTAAGAAAACATGAAGGTGTAAATTATGATAACTGGCATATATGCAACCCAGCCCGGAAATTTGGCGAAGAAACCAATACTCCTGTCTATAAATTTCTGAAAGAACCGCTTATTAAAAAATACGGAAAGGCCTGGTACGAAGATTTAAAAATAGTGGCTAAAGAGCTGGAAAGAAGGAAACTGGAAGAAGAGTAGTTTTCAAAAACCTGAAGTTTTATTTGTATGAATAATTACAATTAATGAAAAACTTTCATAGGTTTATTTTTGTAACGTGCATATAAAAAATAAAAAGGTACTGAAACAATATTTAGATTTATTAGATGCAAATGCTTACTTAAGTTTTTTTGCACAAATTCAGGAGGAGTTAGTAAAATACAGCAATTCATTAAAAGAATACATTGACTTATCAGAAGAAAATTCAAGCATTGAGTTCTTTAAGCGAGTTCAGGATGAAATTATAAAATACAGCAGCAGTTTTATTAATAAAATTGAAAATTATTCACTACTTTGATTAAAAACATATTTTCAGTATAGTTATAATAACTGGTTCCTGATTAGAATACTATGTTTTTAATTTTTAAATCCGTTTTAAAAGGCAAAACAATAAATTTAATCCCGGTTATTGATATATGGTTATAATTTGGGATATTTTTTAAATAAAGGATCTTTCATTCTCTAAATAATCATATTGTACAATATTAAAAAATGATTTGGCCGTGTAAAATATTGATATTCAGATAGAAATATTGTTGTTTTAAAATAGATTTGAGCCTTTCAAATAAAAATCCGGTGTTATTTTATTTTTTATACGCTGTAAAAAATTCTGTATTTTCAGTCGGTTTAAGTTGTTTTTTGATTTTAGCCTGATTCCTTTAAAAAAATCTGATCCAGCATATTGATAAATTACCAAGGTATATTTTATTTTATTTTTTGTAAATTTAATTACATATACAAATTTAAAATATTAAATATGAGAAAAATTCTTATTGCTACATTTATTGCAGTATTTGCAATGGTTTCAAATGTTAATGCACAAGTTTATTATACCTATGATGGCGATGCATTTAATGTATACCTGGGTTGTGATGACAACAGCATTGTAAGATCTGTGCAGTTTACTGATGCTGCCAAAACAAAATGGATTAAATTTACGCTGGTAGGACAACCTACCACTTATGATGATGGATTCCGTTATACTGTTAAAGATGGACAAGGTAAACTATTTTATGTAGACTATTATGATTCTGACTACATCACGGTAACCAATGTAAATACTGGTGA
>JARGGF010000176.1 GCA_029210905.1 Bacteroidales bacterium
TTGGTAGATGTTTTTTTGTTAAGTGAAAAAGGCAAATATCAATTTATTGGTAAATACACAGAAGATGATAAGCCTGGAATAAATATTTTTAATGGACTTTCTATTAATCTTTCAAAAGTATTTGTTGAAGATTAGTTGGTTTCATTGTATTCTATCCATAATTTTCTAACCAATTTTTAAAATCGGGAGATTTGATTGAAAACGTTAATCGCTATTATCGGACCAACCGGCATTGGGAAAACAGACTTAGGTGTTTATCTGGCTCAAAAACTTGAAACTGAAATTATTTCATCAGATTCGAGGCAATTTTACAGGGAACTGAAAATTGGAACAGCAGTACCATCTGAAAAAGAATTAGCAGCTGCAAAACATCATTTCATCGGCAATTTATCCATACATGATTATTACAATGCCAGTACTTTTGAATTTGAAGTAATTGATTTATTAAATGAATTATTTCATACTAAAAATCAAGTGCTGATGGTGGGCGGTTCTGGTATGTACATCGATGCAGTTTGCAAGGGTATTGATGATTTGCCGGAAATTGATCCTGAAATAAGAACACAATTGGAGCAGAAATACCAAAATGAAGGAATAGAAAGTCTGCGGTTTGAATTAAAAAAACTTGATCCGGAATATTACAATGTTGTTGATCTGCGCAATCCTAAGCGTATTTTAAAAGGTCTTGAAATTTGCTTAATGACTGGTAGAACTTATACTTCATTTAGAACATCAATAAAAAAGGAGCGTGACTTTAAAATCCTGAAAATTGGATTGACCCAGGTTAGAGAAAAGCTTTATCATATTATTGACAAAAGAGTGGATAAAATGGTGGAAAGCGGATTGATTGATGAAGCACGGGAATTTTATGCCTCCAGACACTTAAATTCATTAAATACAGTTGGTTATAAGGAACTGTTTGCTTATTTTGATGGTGAATATAATTTGGAAAAGGCAATAGAATTGATAAAAAGAAATTCAAGGCGATACGCCAAAAGACAATTATCGTGGTTTAACCGGGATAAGGAAATAATCTGGTTTGAACCCTCACAAAAGGAAGAAATTGAAAAGTTTATTGTAGAAAATTTGAAAACGGATAAATGAGCACTCAAAAACCAGATAAATTTACCATAAGAGTTTACGCGATTATTGTAAATGAAAACAATGAAGTGTTGGTTAGTGATGAATATCAATATGATACGTTAATTACAAAATTTCCCGGAGGTGGAATGGAGTTTGGTGAGGGAACCATTCAGGCGCTTGAACGTGAGGCTGATGAGGAATTTGGGCAGGAAATTGACGTTTTGGAACATTTCTATACCACAGATTTTTTTCAGCAGGCCATGTTTTTGGAGCAGACTCAGGTGGTGAGTATTTATTACAAAGCAAAATTCAAAAAAAAGATTCAGTTTACAACAAGCAGGACACGATTTGATTTTGAGGAATTGGTGCATGAAGCGCAATCTTTTAGATGGATCAAAATCAGCGAGCTGGATGTTGGTGAAATTACCTTTCCTATTGACAAAAGAGCTGCTGAATTGCTTATTAAAGAGTTTAAGTTGTAGTTTAATGTTAAATTTTTAATATTTGAAATCAACAATATAAAACCTTGCGATTGATGAATTTTAGCGTGATTATACCCGTATACAACAGACCCGATGAGGTTAAAGAACTTTTGGACAGTTTTCTGGTTCAAAAAAGTGCTGATTTTGAGATAATTATTATTGAGGATGGTTCAACCATCAAATGCGAAAACGTGGTTAAATCGTATCAGTCAAAATTTGACATTAGCTATTTTTTTAAAGAAAACGGAGGACCTGCATCTGCAAGAAACCATGGAATGGCAAAGGCCAAATACGACTATTTTGTTTTTTTTGATTCGGATTGTATTATTCCAGAGGCCTATTTTGAAATTGTAAGTAAAGCACTAAATGATAACTTTTCAGACGCTTACGGTGGCCCTGATGCGGCGCACAAAAGTTTTACCAGCATACAAAAGGCTATAAGTTATTCAATGACCTCCTTTTTTACCACTGGAGGGATAAGAGGAGGCAATGAAAAAATGGAACAATTTAAGCCCCGTAGTTTTAATATGGGGTATTCAAGAAATATTTATGAAAAAACCGGGGGCTTTTCAAACATGCGTTTTGGGGAAGATGTTGATATGAGCCTCAAAATTTTGGAAAATGGATTTAAAACCCAGTTAATCAGGGACGCTTTTGTTTATCATAAACGCCGTACAGATTTTAGAAAATTCTTTAAACAGGTGTATAATTCTGGTATTGCCCGCATAAATCTTGAGAAACGGCATCCGGGTTCTTTAAAACTGGTTCATGCTATGCCTGCAGCTTTCTTTTTAGGCACTTTGTTCTTAATATTTTTATCGGTAATTAATTGGATGTTTCTGTTGCCAATAGGTTTATATATAATACTTATACTGGCAGATGCATTAATTAAAACCAAAAGTTTTATAGTTGCATGTACTGCAATACCTGCTTCATTTACACAACTTTACGGTTACGGATTAGGCTTTATTGTTTCCTTTTGGAGGAGAATTTTTTTAAAACAGGATGAGTTTCATGCGTTTAGGAAGAATTTTTATAAATGAAATGTAAATCAGGATAAAATTGCCTTCTGACCCGATGGAAAGAGTTTCTAACACGGAGGAATTGGTATCTTACCGGGTGGAATTGGCTTCTAACCGGGAGGAATTGTCATCTAACTGGATAGAATTGGCTTCTAACCGGATGGAATTAGTTTCTATCAGGGACGAATTGGCATCTAACTGGATGGAAAAAGCTTCTAACTGAATGGAATTGGCATCTAACAGGATAGAATTAGTTTCTAACCGGGTGGAATTGGCTTCTAACTGGGACGAAACGGTTACTATCAGGGTAAAATTAGCTTCAAACCTGGTGGAACGTATTTTTACGGGTAATTTTTACCTGCTCAACAAAAACTCTTTAAACACCTCAAAACTATTTTCCATTTCAATAGACAATTTCTTTTTATCGAGTGTAGCCTTTAAGTTTTCAGGGATTTCTATTTTTTTCGACAAGGTTTTTTCTACCGTTTCCAGAAATTTTGCGGGATGTGCTGTTTCAAGGAAAATTCCAATTACATCATTTTCTTTTTGGTAAGCTTTTAGACCTGAATAGGCCACAGCGCCATGCGGATCAAGCACGTACCCGGTTCTATTAAAAACATCTTTCATTGTTTTTTTTGTTTCAGAATCGGTAAAGCTGTAACCAGTGATATCTTTTTTGATACTTTTCCAATCATGATCATACATTTCCAGAATACGCGCAAAATTACTGGGATTTCCTACATCCATAGCATTTGAAATGGTATTTTTAGAAAGGCGCGGCATAAATTTACCGGATTTAAGGTATTCTGGCACCACATCATTTATGTTGGCTGAAGCAATAAATTTGTCAATGGGCAGGCCCATTTTTTTGGCAAATAAACCAGCTGTCAAATTACCATAATTGCCGCTTGGAACTGAAAATACAAGTGGTTTATTCAGCTCTTTTAATTGTGCATAAGCATAAAAATAATAAACCATTTGTGGTAAGAACCGGGCGATACTTATGGAGTTTGCGGAACTTATGTTTTTTCTGCTTCGCAGGTCTTTATCGTTAAATGCTTCTTTAACCAGTGTTTGGCAATCATCAAAGGTTCCATTTATTTCAAGAGCTGTGATGTTCTGACCTAAGGTAGTAAATTGTTTCTCCTGAATGCTGCTAACCATGCCTTTGGGGTACAAAACAACCACATCAACACCGTCGATACCTAAAAAACCATTGGCTACGGCACTACCAGTATCACCGGAGGTGGCCACTAAAATTGTCAGTTTTTTGTCGTTGGAAAAATGGCTCATAAATCGGGCTGTAACCCTTGCGCCAACATCTTTAAAAGCCAAAGTGGGTCCGTGGAAAAGCTCCAATGAATAAGTGTCTTTTTCAACTTCAACCAGGGGAATTTCAAAGCTAAACGCTTCTTGTGCCAATTTTCGAAGGCAGTCATTTTCTATACTTCCTTCAGCATAATTCAACAAAAGTTCGTAGGCAAGCAGGTAAAGACTTTTATTATTAAGCGATTTAAAAAAGTTTTCAGGCAATACAGGGATTTCTGTTGGATAAAATAATCCTCCATCAATTGCAAGACCCTGAATTACAGCTTCTTTAAAGGTAGTTTCATTGGTTTTATGATTGGTGCTTATGTATTTCATTTTAGCTGGAAATTAGAAATTAGATATTAGATATTAGAAATTGTTTCGTTAAGCATAGTGAAAAAATTAACAAGGTCATTAGTCATTAGTCACTGGTCATTTAGTTACTAATGACCAGTGACTTCTATGTTGTAATCCAAATTTTTTTTCATTTTTTTTACTATTTTGCATTAAATCAAGTAATTATATCTTCAACTTTTTAACCTTCGGGTAATACGAAGCCAGAAGGCCATCTTCTCTTGGCAAAGTTATGCCGGGCTCAATGCCCGGTATAACTTTAAAAAAGACCTTCGGTATAAAACTTCGCCGTTGGCCACCTCTCTTGGCAGCTTAAATTTAATCCCTATAAAAACAATCTTCTATCAACGGACAATCCTTTGATGCCGCATTTCTGTGCTTTAATTTATATAGGTGGGAGCTGTAGTCTAATATGAACGGACACCTTAAATCGGGCCGCAAGTCACTGGTAACAGTCGCTCCACCGGTTAATTGCTTTTATAACTTTGTTAAATTTAAGATATAATTGAATGTACATATTCTGTTTCATTTATCAGGACATATCTGACCCTGTTTAATAATTTCTTCGCAATCCTTATTATTGCCTTCGTCGGCTTCATCCTTTTACAAAGCTCATTATATGCCAGCGATAATGCAGGGTCTATCCTTGCCGCCACCCACGCGCTTTCAATAATACTTGAACGTAACGCCCTGTTTGCCCTGGGTGTCACGCCCCCCGTCCTATCAGTTTCCCCCGTTGAATTAGTTGTTGGTACCAGGCCAATATATGAACAAAGCTTGTCCAGGTTTTTAAACCTGGCAATGTCCTCAAGCTCTGATATTATAGTCATTGCTGTTATTGGCCCAATTCCAGGGACACTGGTCAAAAGGAGATAGGCTTTTAGATATCTGTCACTTTTTGAAGCCGACCTGATCTCTTTTGTAACAAATAATAATTTTTTACGCAGTGATAGGTTGTTGTCCAATAAATCCTGTAAAACTATTGTCCCAAAAGACGTAGATAATTGGACCCCCTTGAGCCATGTGGTGAACCTATTTGACCAATATTTTGATGGTTGGGCCTGCTCTTCGGGGATTTTGATCCCATGAAAATACAGGTGTGACTTAATACGGTTTTTTCCCCTACTTATATCCCTGACCAACGTTTTTCTATATCGTACCAAACTTCTTAATTCTTCCGATTCTTTTGAAGGGACATAAATAGCTTTAAGGTCCCCTGCCCTTAAAGTTTTGGCTATCTTCCTACTATCCCTTTTGTCTTCTTTCTGTTTCTTTTCTTTGTCTGTAGTTGGGATATCTGCTGGGTTGACCACAATATTTTTCAACCCTAACTTTAAAAGTTCCCGATGGATTCCAAAGCCACAAAAACTTGCTTCATAGGCAGAATAATAGTCCCCTCCTGGGAAATTCTTTTTAAGATAATTCGCCAACAAAATGGGGTTTGGATCCTGGCTGAATGTTTTATGTAGCAACTCTTCTGTCATAATTGTTATTGCCCAGTTTTTTAAATGGGTGTCAATCCCAACATAAATGTTTTGTCCTTTAAAATTAATTTCTTTTCTTGTTGTTCTCATAAGCTCGGTTTTTTAATTGTTAATTTTTCATTTTTATACAAACAAAAAAAGAACCGTTGCTTATGATTTTACAAACATACAGTCTAATTACTATTTTCTATTTCTTAAAATACCCATTATCAATCATTTGCTGGAATAAATCAACCACAGTTTTTTCAGTTGGCAGGTATTTTAAGCCTAACTCCCTGATACCTTTTGAATTATCAACCTTCCATTCGTAACCAATATTTTGTTTTACAATTTTCCTTGTTAATCCAATCATTGGTGCCATTATCCATATTAAAAATTTTGGAAGCACTTTTTTAGGAAAAGGATAGGCATTTCCAAATTTATTCTGTAGATATTTTGCAAGGTTTAAAATGCTGGTATTTTCAGCTGAAACAATATGCCTGCCTTTTGCATCCGGATTAAAACCTGCCTGAAAGTGCGCTTCAGCTAAATCTCTTACATCAACCGTTCCTATGTAATATTCAGGAATCCCGCTTTTCATGGTGCCGTCGCCCAATTGCTTCATGATGTTAAAACTTTCGGAAGTGGCGTAAGGATTAATTCCGGGTCCTAAAACAAATGAAGGATTAATCACTACCAAATCCCATCTGTTTTGTTGTTCATTTATTTCCCATGCTTTTTTTTCAGCCACTGTTTTTGAATAGGCATAGGGCTGATGGTGAAGCGTTGAGGTAGTATTCCAATGCTCTTCAGTGGCAGTTCCATTTGGATAAGCCTGGCAGTCTTTTGCATCGCCTATAATTGCCACACAGCTACTTGTAAGCACAACTCGTTTTACCGATTCCGTTCTGTTTACTGAATCCAGTACATTTTGAGTACCAAGCAAAGCCGGGTCAACCAAATCCTTTTGAGGATCTTTTATTTTACTGGTAAAAGGCGAAGCTGTATGAAATACCAGTTCACAATCTTTCATTGCTTCGTCGTATGAACCTGGCGAAAGCAAATCTGATTTGAAATACACAATATCCCCTTTTGCATTTAGCGCAATTTCATCCAAATATTTTAATTTCTCTTTATCATCAGGATTTCTCACTGCGGCATGCACTGTATAGCCTTCGTCCAATAATTTTTTTACTATCCAACCGGCTACATAGCCAGTTGCTCCTGTTACCATTACTGGCTTATTTTTATTAATTTCTGTCATGTTTTTACACTTTAATAATAATGTACTTACTTATTTATAAAATTTTGGCTATCATTTGGAATAACAATTCTTCTAATAGCTTTGTTCTCAATAATCATGCTTTTATGGCCTTTTAACCCGGTCAAAAAAATTGCTTTTGCCAAAGTGGTTGAAGGAATTACCCCGTCAGGCATTATTCTCTTTAGTAAAGGATACAACTTTCTACTCAATTTATAAGAAAAATTGGGCTCTTTTCGAGGTGTGACCGGATAAATATATGCCGGCCTGAAAATGTATAATTGACTGAATTGCAGATTTATAAGAAAATTTTCAGCGACCCCCTTGTCCTTTGCAAACATCATCCGGCTTTTTTCTTTTTGATCAGCTCCTGCACCACTTAAAAAACAGAAAGTGGCATTAGGACTTTTGTTTTTAAACATTTCAGCAAAAGCTTTGGTATAATCCACAGTGATGGTGCGGAATTCGTCGCGGGATACAGCTCCTGTATATACACCAATACAAAAATATGCAATATCGATATTTTCAAAATGTGCTGCAATTGATGAATAATTGTTGAAATCATGATGGATGATTTCTTTTAGTTTATCGTGTTTTATACCAATAGGTCTGCGGGTAATTGAAATGACTTTACCAATGTAGTCGCTATTAAGGCATTCCTGCAAAACAAGACCGCCAATCATACCACTTGCGCCTGTTATTATTGCTGTTTTCATAAATCTCATTTATTTCAATTAATGCTGTTATAAAATTT
>JARGGF010000177.1 GCA_029210905.1 Bacteroidales bacterium
TGACGGATAAGTTGTGAAGCATAATCCAGGCTGCTCACAGCTTCGGAATAGTCCCCTTCCTTATAATACTCCGATGCCTCGTTGATGGATTCGATAATTTCATCAGCCCAAGACGTTCCAAGGGTGCTGAATATTATCACTGAAAAAATAAAAAACCCGATTCCAGCATATATAAATAAATTATAAGTGCCTGATATGTATTCTTTCAAGCTAAAAAACAAACCAATAATTCCAATAAATAAAAGTAATATAACTACTTTGTAATGTATTAATTTTTGCCTATTAGTCAATTGAAGCTCTCTGGTTTCAATTGATATTTTTATTTGCTCTGCAGTCATTAGATGCTATTATCCCCATAAGATAATCATACACTCTGCTCTGATTCCTGAATTAACGAATCCAATAAATCTGGACTAATATTCAGATTCTTAATATTTTGAGCATTTTCAGCCAGTTCTCTAAAGGCTACTGCAATATTCAATTTAGGACTGTTTCCGTTTGGATTAAGCGCCATAATTGTTTTCCAGTCGAGTTTTTTATAGGGTTCAAGATTGGCCTCAAGGGTATATTTTTGAACATCAGCTTCTTTCTTCTGATTTTCAATCTTAATTTCTATCAGCTTACTGTTTTGCTCTTCCACTGAAATATCAGCACTAATTTTCATTTCACGAAGCTTCCTGTCATTTTCAGCTTTCATAACTTCAGCCTCATTTTTCTTTTCCGAAATTTGCTTTTTCTTTTCTTCAACTGCAATCTCTGTGTTAAGTTGACTTTCTTTTATTTTTCGCTCTTGTTCTACCGCAAAATTTCTACGTAAATAAATTGCTTGATCTGCTTCTTGCTGCAATGCTTCGCGCGTTGTAGTTTCCAGTGCTTTGCTCATTTCAGGACTGGGCTTCACAGCTATCACATTCACACCAAGTACATTAACCCCAAGCAGCCCCACAGCTTCCGAAACCTGCAAGCCTTCCAGAATTTTGGTTTCAATGGTTTTTGCATTTACAATAGCTTCTTTTAGGTTTAAGCTCTGAATGTATGAGGAAGTTGCAGTTTGAGCTTCATTGATCAATCTTTGTTTTAATTTTTCGCCATCATCTTTCTTATAGTTACCTTTGTAATCAACTGTAAAATCAAGTAATTCAGCCAATTGCTTGGGATTCTGTATTTTGTAAGTGATTTGACCTTGAATACTTATTTTTTGAAAATCACCAGTAGATTCATTAAAAATGAACTGTAAATCGTTGCTACCCAAGGGAATTGCAACAATTGATGAATTAAAAGCTGTATAGAAAAAGGATAAGCCACGTCCTTCTTTAGCAATTTGCCCATTTTTATATCGAATAATATGGGTCATTGAATCAAACTTAATGTATTTTATTCCAAACATATGCGTGCATATTTTTAATTAGTATCCGAATATACAATTTTTTAATCATTCCGTTTCAAATATTTGATTAAATTATTCTTTATTTTTGCAGCCTTATTCTACAAAAAATATTAATATCCTGTGAAAAAAGTATATTTACTGATACTTCTTTGTCTCCTCTTTTGCTTCAAAAATAAAACATTTGGCCAGGAAAAAGAGCATCAGAATTTCTTTATTGAGCCTGTTTACCAATATGGTTTTATCTGGCAGCACCGGCCTTCTTTGGCTGAGATTATTGGGGGGAACATAAATGTATTTCGATTGACATTTGGCAAAGAAACTTTTGGGCAAAAATATTGGCAGCAACTATATCGTTATCCGGACTGGGGTTTAGGTTATTCGTTTACAGATTTAGGAAACCCTGAAGAATTAGGTCAGGCTAATGCAATATACTATTACCTCAGAATTCCTGTTTTAAAAAGAAATAAATTCAGCCTGAGTTACAAAATTTCAGGAGGTTTGGCCCGCTTAAATAAAGGGAATATTGCCATAGGCTCCCACTTGAATTTATATTTTGATGCCAGTATTGATGCCAAAATAAAAATTAGCGAACGGCTGGAACTGATAAATGCTTTTGGTGCTACACATTACTCAAATGGTGCTATTGAAATGCCAAATTTAGGCGTCAACTTATTTTCATACAGGCTTGGATTGCATTATAAGTTGCAAAACCCTGAAAGAGAAAAAATCACTCTTGAGCTTCCGGAACTATATGGAAAAAATAATATCACAGCAGTTTTCGGAGCTGGTGCAAAAGAAAAACGCCCCGATGGAGGTAAAAAATTTACTGTAGCTTCCTTCTCAATTGATTATATGCGAGTGCTCAACTTAAAGCACAAAGTGGGCTTTGGTTTAGATGCTTTTTATGACGAAACCCTTCTTGAACTGATGAATCCTGATAGCATTCTGAATATTTCAAACAGAGAAATTATGCGGTACGGGTTCCATTTATCAGGCGAGGCACAAATAGACCGGCTGGTTTTAGTAGTACATATTGGAACCTATTTACATGCCAATTATACCGAAGATGGTAAAATATATCAGCGCGTTGCCCTGCGTTATTTATTCAACAAAAATTTATTTGCTAATATTTCATTAAAAACCAGCAAGGGAGTAGCAGATTTTGTAGAATGGGGGGTTGGGTATCAATTTTATTGGAAAAAAAATAATTAATATGTTCGGAAAAAAAATTGCTTATTTCTTCTTCAGAAGTTTTGTGGGATTTATGCAAATAGTTCCATTCTGGTTAATGTATAGACTTGCAGATGGCCTGTATTTTTTAATGAACTACGTAGTAAGATACAGGAAATCTGTGATTGATAAAAATCTCTTTCGCTGTTTCCCTGAAAAAACAGATAAAGAAAGAAAACATATTCGCAAAAAATTCTATAAAAGATTGAGCGATATTCTTATTGAAAGCATTAAAGGCTATACACTTAGCGAAAAAGAACTTCTAAAAAGATTTACAAGTAAAGGGCATGAAGCCACCTATCCAAATTTCGAAGAAAACAAAAGCATTTTTGTTTTAACCGGGCATTTATGTAACTGGGAATGGGGCAATGCAGTTATTAGTCAGAATCTTAAGCATGTTCCTGCTGTGTTGTATAAACCTATATCAAACCCCTTTATCGAAAAATATGTTGAAGCCAGACGTGGAAGATTCGGTTCAAAAATGGTTTCAATCTATCACAGTATGCGATATTTTCTGGTAAAAAAAGAAAAGCCAGCCGCATACTTTTTAGTTGCCGACCAATTTCCTACCACCCGCGAAAAACAAAAAATGGTGGATTTTTTTGGAAAAACCAGTGCCTTTCTTCATGGTCCGGAAAACTTTTCCAAACAACTTAAGGCACCTGTTTATTTTATTGAAATGAAAAGAGTTAAACGAGGCTATTATGCCATGGAATTTTTTAAGCTGGCAGATGATTCAAGTCAATTGCCTGAAAATGAGCTAACACAAAGATATGCAGCTCATTTGGAAGCGACTGTTCGAAGGCAGCCCGAAGACTGGATGTGGTCGCATAAGAGATGGAAAAATGAATTATATGATTTTGAATGAAATAATATCTAACCCTCTTTGAACAACCATTTTTCAGCATCCTTCTCGTTGTCAAAATATTTCAATTGGAAAATTTTGCCAGCTTCTTCGGCCATGGTTTGCTCCAATGAAACCTGAACATAAAAATCGCGACTAATAATAAAGGCAACCCTTTTCATACCAGCTTTAAAGGCAGGTCCAATTAAATTCTCATTAAGCCATAATTGCATCTCAGGCGGAATGGGTCTGTAAAAATTAAGATAATTAACGAGTTGATATTTAGGTTTATAATAATCAATCTCTTCGCTCCATTTCAACATCAGCTCCTTATATTCATCTTCTTTCATCTGCTCGCTTCCCAAACGAACTACTTTAAAATAAGAAAGCTTTTCCTGATAATCTATGGTTAGGTGAATATCTTCAAAAATTCTCATATCTTGATTTCACAAATAGAAACAAAATTAAATATTTTGTGCATAAATCCCATATGGTTTAAAAGAATTATTAAGGAACAAAAGAAATCAATTTTTAATTTCAGATTATTTCATCAGAATATAATTTAATTGTTCCACCACTAATATAGGGAAAAAATCTAATTGGATTTTTTGTACACATTTTGCAGTATTAAAAAAATAATAATTATTTTTAAATGCGCTAAATACCATAATTTATTGCACCATACAAGACAATTTATAACTAAATTAATAAAAATCATAATAATTCTAAACCATCAGTAATAAAAGTATAAACACATGAAAATTAATATATTAGCAATTATTTTATTCATTTTGGTTCCATTAAATTCAATGGCTCAGGTTTCACAAATTGATAGCTTAAAGGTTGCCGTAAATGAGTTGCCAAACGATTCAAATAAAGTGAATGCCTACATCAATCTTGCAAAATCCTATACGCGAATCGACGCCGATTCGGCTTTAATGTATTGTAATTCTGCAATTAAAATCGGAAGGGAAAGTGGATTTTATGCCGGTGTGGCAAATGCTTATCGACAAATTGGCATAGTACATTATATGAAAGGTGAGTATGAAAAAGCGATTGATAATTTTACGCTTAGCCTACAAACCTGGCAGGATGCAGGTGATGAAAAAGGTGTAGGACGTGCCTACATGAATATTGGTATCATTCATTTTAATCTGGGTCAATATGATAAGGCCCTTGAAAATTATATGAAAAGCTCCGAAATTCAAATGAGAATTAATGATGTGGATGGATTGGCCCGATCAAATAATAACATTGCAAATATTTATACTTATCAGAATAATACAGGCCTTGCTCTTGAATATTCTTTTAAAAGTTTAAAAAGCCATGAAGAGCTCGGAAATGAAGAGGAAATAGCTTACACCTTGTATATATTGGAAATATTTATGAAGCACAGCTAGATTTAAAAAGGGCTATTGAATATTATGAAAAAGCATTATCAATATCTGAAAAAATAGACGATAAAAAGCAAATGGCAGATATTTATGATAACATAGGAAGTGTATATCAAAAAATGGGTGATGGTGAATTAGATACAATTTCAGAAAACCAACAAGCAGAATACTATTCAAGAGCCATTGGATATTATGAAAAAAGCTTGCCTTTGTATACTGAAATAGGATTTGAAAAAGGAATATCCAAATCTTTCAGCAGAATTGGAAAAATTAACCTTAGCAGAGGTGAATATGATAGTGTGCTTGGGAACCTGGAAAAAAGCAAAGATTCGTATGAGGCAATGGGTGATAAATTTGAACTGGGAGATACGTATTTATACATTGGGAAATATTATAATGCATTAAAAAACTATACCCTTGCTTTAAAAAACCTTAAAAAGGCAAAAGAACTTGCTGAAGAGCTAAGTTCTCTTGAACTAAAAAGTGAAGCAGCTGATGAGATGAGCAAATCTTACGCGGCCATCGGTGATTATAAAAATGCCTATCTGGAGCATGTTCTATCTCGCGAAGTTGAAAATAAATTCAGAAATAATGCCAGCAAAAAAGATATTGCCAACCAGGAGATCAATTATCAGGTAAATAAAAAGCAGCGAGAAATGGAACTGGAGCAACAGAAAAAAGATTTGCTTGCTAAGGAAGAAATTCGAACCCAGTCAATAATTACCAAAGGTGCATTCATTGCGCTCGGAATGGTAATATTATTGGCCTTTTTTATTTTCAGGGGATACCGAATCAAACAGAAATCGAATATCCTTCTGGAGGCCCAACGAGATGAAATACTTCAGAAAAATGAAGAGTTGTTGCAATTAAATGAAGAAATCACTTCTCAAAGAGAACTAATTGAGCATCAGCGGGATATTGCTGTTCAAAGACAAAAGGAAATAACCGATAGCATCAGATATGCAAAACGCATACAAACCGCCGTAATGCCACATCGTGAAATGTTTGTGGAACTTGTGCCAGACTATTTTATTTATTTTAAACCCAGGGATATTGTCAGTGGTGATTTTTATTGGATGAAAAAACTTGACAAGCACATTGTTGTGGCAGCAGCCGATTGCACAGGGCATGGCGTACCCGGAGCGTTTATGAGCCTTTTAGGAATTGCTTTTCTAAACGAAATAGTTACAGATAGTTTTACAGATGCAAGTGGAATTCTAAATAGCCTCAGAGAACGAATTATAGAGGCCCTGCATCAAACCTGGCAGGATGATGAGGCCAAAGACGGAATGGATATTTGCCTTAACGTGATTAATATTGAAACTAAAGAACTCCAGTATGCCGGAGCATACAATCCGCTCTATTTGATAAGAGATGGCGAACTTAAAGAATTTAAAGCCGATAAAATGCCTATTGGCATACATATTAAAGAGCCAGTAGATTTTACAAACCATACAATTCAACTGAACGGAAATGACACGATATACTTATTTTCAGACGGTTATATTGACCAATTTGGAGGAGAAAAAGGAGGGAAATTTAAAAGCAGGCAGTTTAGAGAGCTTTTGCTTAATATTCAAGATAAACCTATGAACGAGCAAAAGGGTATTATTGATGAGACTTATAAAAACTGGAAAGGTAACGAAAAACAACTTGACGATATTTTAGTTATTGGTATGCGGTTTTAAAAGCTGAATTCTTTATGCAATCTAAATTAAAATGATGAAAATCAAGCTAATTGATACAGGAAAACACAAAATTGAAGTGATAAAGCTTATCCGTTTGTTTACAAAGCTGGGGCTAAAAGAGTCTAAAGAATTAGCGGATAACCTACCTTCAATATTAATTTCCAAGAGTGATGATATCAGCTTTGAGCAAATAAAAAAAAACTTTGAAGCAATAGGAGCTACAGTTGAAGAAATAAAAGAAGAAATAAATCCTCCTGCTAAAGCAGCAGGAATGGATGATTCTAATATTGAGTCAGATAAAAACCCACCAGTCCAAAGAAAAAAAATTTTTGATGAAAATCAGAAAAGTTTCAATTTGCCTACACCAAAACTGGTGCTTAAGCCAGCAATTATTTTTGCACTTGTTGTGGCTTTGGTGCGTGCTTATTTTAGTATTCATTTAGGGGTTGTTACTATTTTTATCGTTTTTGCAGTGGCGGTAGGTGTTGCTTATTTTCTTAGAAAATATAATCTTCAGGCCGATAAAAATCTTGGAATTGTATCAGCTTCCATAACCTTTCTATATTTTTTTGCATCAATTATCTTTAATTGGATATTTTTTTTCGTTTTATTCGGCTATACTTTACCTCTCAACCCTTTCAGCATTTTATTAAGCCTGTTTAGCGGTCTTAATATATTTGTACCTATTGCTGCAGTTTTATCCTATTGGCTGGCCTCAAATAAGAACATCTTTAAAGACCTGTATGCTCAAGATCCGCAAAATGAGAATAATATTCCAAATATTATGGAAAAAAAGGAAATAAGGGATCATAAGAAGAAGAAAAAATACTAAACGTTAATATTAGAAGCTATGCAAAATGACGATCAATCATTCTTTGAAAAACTTAATGTATGGATAAGAAATTCACTGACAATCAGAATTTTATCTATAGGATTTTTAATCCTACTCTTGCTTATTCCTGCTTTTATGGTACAAGATCTGATTAGGGAAAGAAAGTACCGAAACGAGGAAGCTAAAGCAGAAGTTGGCTCAACCTGGGGTGCAGTGCAAACTTTATGTGGTCCGATTATTTCAGTACCCTATAACAAACATTATATCAACGAAAAAAAAGAAGTCTATACACAGATTGAATATGCTCATTTTCTTCCTGAATCTCTAAATATTGAAGGGGAAATATTGCCCG
>JARGGF010000178.1 GCA_029210905.1 Bacteroidales bacterium
CATTAACTTTAACGCCCTTACTAAGCTCTAAAATTCTTAAAAAATATGATGTACACAAGAAAATTGTAATTAAAAAGACCGATTTTTTGCGAAGGATAGTAGACGGGCCATATAGAAAAACCCTTCGTATTGTTTTGTCCAGAAGATGGTTGACTATTGGTGCGGCTGTTGGATTGTTCGTTTTTTCAATGTATATCTTTGGATTTGTGGGTGTTAGTTTCTTTCCAAAAGCCGAAAAACCTCAGTTAATGATAGAGGCAAATTTGCCCGATGGAATAAACATTGATAAAACTGACCGAGTAATGCAGCAAATAGAAGCTGTGCTTGATACCATGAACATTGTTGAATATTATGCCGCTAATATAGGACATGGAAACCCGCGCATTTATTACAATGTTTTTTCGCACAACTATTCCAGTAATTATGGAGATATTTTTCTGCGAACAAGATACTACGATGCAAAAACCTTTGATGCGCTTGTTGATAGCTTGCGTAGTTATTTCAAGGATATCACCGGGGCAGAAATAGCAGTAAAAGAATTTGAACAGGGACCTGATGCTAATGCACCCATAATGATCTACATAAAAGGTGATGATTTAGAGGTACTTGGAAGAATATCAGGCGAATTTGAAGCACAGCTTAGAAAACAACCCGGTGCCATCAATATTGAAAATAACCTTTCGAAAAAGCGGACCGATCTTTATTTTAATATTAATAAAGAAAAGGCAAGTATGTATGGAGTACCCATCTATGAAATTGATAAAACTATTCGAACTGCCGTGAATGGCATGGTAGTATCAAAATACAGGGACAAAGAGGGCAAAGAATACGATATTGAGATGCGGATGCCTGTTGGTCAGGAGTTTACAGTGGCTGATTTTGACAAGGTGTATGTAAAATCACTGTCGGGAAAAATTATTCCATTAAATCAACTGGCCAGATTGGAGTTTAAAAAGGAACCCGGGCAAATTTCACGCTTTGATTTGCAACGATCAGTAATTTTAAGTGGATATGTTGGCAAAGGAGCCGTAATTGATAACATTATGGCACCAATAATTAAAGAATTAGAAGCTTATAATTGGCCGGCAGGCTATAGTTATCACATTGGTGGTGAGCTGGAAAATCGACAGGAAAGCTTTGGAGGTATGCAAATCGCTGTAATCATCGCTTTGATCTCAATTTTTGCCGTGCTTGTGCTTCAGTTCAAATCCTTTGTGCAGCCACTCATTATTTTTGCAGCCATACCACTTGCAATTATAGGTTCCATCTGGGCATTGTTAATTACCGGCAATACTTTTTCTTTTACATCATTTATCGGGCTTACCAGTTTAATAGGAATTGTAATCAACAATTCGATTATTTTGGTCGATTTTACCAATCAGCTGCGAAAGGAAGGAAAAAGTATGCAGGAAGCTTTGCAGGTTGCCGGTGAAACACGTTTTGTGCCCATTATATTAACCACACTTACTACAATAGGTGGCTTATTGCCACTAACACTACAAGGTGGAACTATGTGGGCACCAATGGGTTGGACAATTATCGGGGGCTTACTGGTTTCTACATTTTTAACACTGCTTGTTGTTCCGGTAATGTACAGTTTATTTGTTAAGGATAATAATATTGAGTTAGTTGAAAATGCAAGTTGATTATATGTTTTAGGTTGGTAGTAATTTTTCGGGTTTTTAAATAATGTATTAGGTTTTATTTTTCCCGGAAGTATTCAGGAGGGTACATGTTCAAAATGTGCCCTCTTTTTTATGTTTATAATCCGTTAGTTAAATTAAAATCAGTTTTTCAATTGATGCCTTTTTCACATAAAATACCTTTCCTCTTCCGTGCACATCAATCGAAAATGTAATTTTTCTGCTTTTTGTATTATATGTCCACGTTCCTGAATCTCTGAAACGATTGTTATCATTACCACAAGGAGCGGAATAACCTACTGTTAATTCTCCATCTTCAAATAGCACAAGGTATTTTCCCCAGCGCATTTCACCTTCTTTTGCTTTTTCAAATACCAGTTCTTTTTGTGGTTTGCTATTATAAGGCAAATCCCAATGTCCAACAATTCCTCTTCTATCTATCACATTACTAGAGCTTTGAGAGAAAACAAAATTACTTAGTTGAAGCGCAAGCATGATCAAGACTGTTTTCATTAGTTGTAATTTTCTATTTAGATGTTGAAAATCTGAATTTCCACAGATTAAAAGCAAAAAAAAGCCCCCAAATTGGAGGCTCCTTTTGAAAATATAATTTCAATTATTTTGCTATGTTCGGTAATTCCAAACCATAACCTTTTCTTTTGTCTTCAGCTTTTATCATAAAGGCAACCAATAAAGCTACAAAAGTGAGAGCCACAAATATTAGCCAGGTTGATTGATAATCATAAACTATGTCTTCTCCAGCAGCTTTTGCTGCTGCAACACCAGGATTGGTTCTATCCAAAACAATACCAACGGCCAAAGGAATTCCCCAAAGGCCCATATTCTGAATCCAGAAAATTAGTGCATAAGCACTTCCTAACTGTTTTTCAGGAATAATTTTAGGAACCGAAGGCCACATTGCCGATGGAACAAGCGAAAAAGCGATACCAAGTAAGATTACATTAAAAAATGCAATTACTACATTGTTCATAAACGGTAAGTAGAAAATAATATGCACTACAATCAGTAGAAACGCGCCCAGTATCATTAAACTAGCACCTTTACCTTTTTTATCGTATATACTTCCGAAAAATGGAGTTAAAAACATGGTTCCGAAAGGTACTAAACTAGGTAATAAGCCTGCCCAGCTTTCTGAAACTCCAAATTTATTCACCATTAAATCCGGACCATATTTATAAAATGGAAATACTGCCCCGTAAAATAAAACGCAAAGTAGTGCAACCAGCCAAAACCCTCGATTTTTGATAATTACACCAAGATCAGAGATTCTAAAGTCATCTGCACTATCATATACAGTTTGCTCTCCAATTTGCTTGTCAAGCTTTTTGTCCATTACGTTGTAATAGAAGAATCCAATTAATCCTAAAATTAAAAAGAGAACAACCATTAGAATGGTAAATGGAACGCCTTGAGAAGTAGCAAAATATGCTCCAAATGCTAGAGGTGCAAAAGAACCCAAACGGGCAATAGCTACCTGCATACCCATAGCCAATGCCATTTCTTTTCCCTTAAACCATTTAGCTACCGATTTTGAAACGGTAATACCAGCATATTCAACACCAACGCCAAAAATGGCAAATCCAAGGGCAGCATAAAATACCTGTTCTTTTAGTTTAACAAGGCCAAAAAGGTTTATTTCTTCAGTTACTGAAAATCCGCCTTTAAAAGCATACCATTTTAGTGATGCTCCTATAATCATTATCGATGCGGAAGCGATAGTACTGGTTCTGATTCCAAATTTATCAAGTAATATACCAACGATAATTAACATGCCCAGGAATACGTTAAATATACCGTAGGCACTTGTAACTGTTCCAAAATCAGAACTATCCCATCCATAAGTTCTTTCCAAAATTGGTTTCATTGGCGAGATGACTTCTGTAAACATGTAACCCGCGAACATGGTGAAAGATAAGATAACCAGAGCTATCCATCTTGCTCTGGCCGAGTCTCTTAAAGTTTGCTTAATTGCCTCTGTCATAATAGAATATTTAGATTAATTGAATTTATAATTTCGAATAAGTGTTTTCGATTTCGGTTAACATTTACGCACTTATTCTTACTTTTATTTATTTGAAAAATTAACGAATTTTAAAGATTCGAAATTAAGAAAATAAATGATAGCTCCAATAAATAATAATTGCTAAATACCTGATTATTTATATGGCTTTAATTTTATAGATGATTCAAAATCGGCAGTACCTTTATATAATTCAATAGGCAGGAGTCTGATCTTGATAAAAAGTTATATCTATCAATTTTTAAGAAATGGAGGTATTTCAAATTGATGGAAAATGGAATGAATAATTTAAGAATTAAGCCAGTTTTTAAACGCAGTTGCCTTTATTTTGCTGATAATAATTTCTTGTTCTGTGGCTGGGTCGATTTTTACTATTAGTTTCTGATTAAAATAGGGTTCAACTTTAAGCACTGATTCGGCTGAAAGGATAAATTTGCGGTTGGCGCGGAAAAATACTTTTGGGTTTAGCTGTTTTTCAATTGCATCAAGAGGTTCGTTAATGATATAACTTTTTTTATCTTTTTTTACCAGGAAAGTCACACTATCTTCCGAATGAAAGTAAGCTATTTCTGATGCTTCAATTGGTATAAGCCCATCCCGATAGGAAACTAAAAACCGGGTGCGATAATTCTGGCCATTAATTTGGGCTAAAATGGCCTCAAAATCTGTGGGAATATGATTTTTAACACCAAACTCTTTATACTTGGCAATACTTTTTGCCAAATCTTCAAATTTTATAGGTTTTAGCAAATAGTCAATACTAAAATGATTAAATGCCTCAATGGCATATTCGTTGTAAGCTGTTGTAAAAATCACAGGGACTTTAATTTGTAGTTCTTTATAAAGCTCAAAACTCAATGAATCAGATAGTTGTATGTCAGAGAATATTAAATCAGGCAAACTGTTATTTGCAAACCATTCACGGCCATCGGCAACGCTTTCAATTACAGCCAATATCTCAATGGAAGGATCATAATCCTTAATTAATTTTGTGATTTTGCGTGCTGCGGGTGCTTCGTCTTCAAAAACTAATACTTTCATTGGGTAAGATATTTATTTGAATTTTAAACATTTGGAAAATGTTTATTCCTCAAGTTCTGTTTTATTTTTAGGCAGAATTGATTTTGCATTTTTCTTTGTTACAACATTTTTACCAGTGGTTTTTTCCAACTGTTTTCTTGCAGCCTTGGCAACATTTCCTCCTTTGCGAGCCACATCTTTGTTTTCAATGAATGTTTTGGGTTCTTTATCTTTCGAAATTTCTGTTGTAGAAGCCTCTGCCAGCATATTTAAAACGAGCTCCAGATTCGTCATGTTATCTCTAAGATTTTCTTTTTTGAGATCTTTGTACTTTTTATATTGTTTAGTTGTAAATCCGCTCCAGGCTTTTGTTATTTCGTCAGTTAATATAGCATATTCCTGACCCTTCTTTACATTTCTATTATCCCACTCATCTGTCAGTTCTTTTCTTATTTCAATGCTCTTTAAGCGCTGGTTAATCCATTCTTTGCTGTAGCCTTTTTTGAGATAGGTTTCCATTAACCGATCAAATCCTAACTCAGGGTCCTCTATTTCATCAATCCTTTCGCTACCAACTTTTGCGAGCCATTGTTTGAATGGTTCGGCTTTTTTTGATGGAATTGACTGTACAATCCTTAAAACCTGTTCAGTATCAGCAACATCTGTTAAGCGCATTTTTCCATCTGCGGCTAACATTTTCAAGCGGTTACAATTTGTAACCGCTTCATTTCCTTCTTTAATAAGCCGACTTTTTAGGACTTTCCAATAATTTCTGGCACCTTGATGATCAATCTGATCTGTTAAAATTGAAACAATATCAACTATGGAAAAATACCACTTTTCTTGCTCATCGTCCCAATGAGTGCGTATTTGCTTTTGCTCGAATAATTTAATTGATTTTTCTTTTTCTGGCATGGTTAGGATTTAATAGAGAGGATATGATTTTATAATTCCTTTATATTCGCTTAAAATTAATTCAATTTTTCATTTTTATGAAATTTCAGATTTTTCCCTGCTTTATTTTCTTTAATTTCCCAGATTAATGGAATTCTGACAATAAACTCATTTTCGGTTTGTGAAATATCTATTAAATTGTTTGTCAGATGTTTATAGCGCTCCTTAAGATTTTTTAACCCAAAGGAAGATCCTGAATTGATTATATATTTTAATTGCAAATTGTTTTTAACCACAATTGATGCATCTTTTACTTCGATTTGAATTTTTAATGGTTTTTTCGATGAAATTTCATTATGTTTTATTGCATTTTCTATGAGTAGTTGCAAAGTGAGAGGAGCAATCTGATAATCGAGATATGCTGCAGGGATGTTAATGTCTGAGATTAGGTTATCTTCAAACCGCATCTTAAATAAATTAATGTAGGCATAAACAAAATCAATTTCCTTTTTTAAAGGTATCCAGTTTACATCCTGATTATCAAGGACATATCTATATACATCAGATAATTCATTTACCAATTTTGAGGCTTTGGGCGGATCTTCCTCAATAATCTCGGAAAGTGCATTAAAGGTATTAAACAAAAAATGAGGATTGATTTTATTTTTCAGATTATTAAATCTCGATTCAATGCTGTCTTTCTTGTATTTTTCTGCCATTATGGCAGTTTCAGTAAGTTCTATAAAAAGAAACAGCCGCTCGTAATTTGCATTAATAAAATAGGCAAATAATGTGGTGATTAAAAAGAGATAGCGATGTTGCAGTAAAATATTAACAAAAGTAAGATCGATGCATTTTTCAGGTGCAATTATTATTAAGATTTGATGAAAGATGGTGATATCAATAAATACAATGGCAACTGAAGCAAAAACTGTTAACAGGTACTTAAATAAAAATATTCTTTTTCTTGATTTGTGAGAACCGTAGTGGCGTTGAAATGAAATAATAATATATCTGTTTATTACCCACAATGCAATAATTACAGCTGTTATATTAATAAAATGATAAGGAAATAAATCCCATAGAATTGGGTAATCACTAACTGTAAAGGTAGCTATGACGATAAATACAGGAATAGTAATACGTTTCCAACGCCATTCATTCCGGAGGAATTGTTCGTTGCAAACGCCACAGTCAAATATCTTTTTAAACATATAAACTATTTATCTTAGCACAAAAAAAGTAAATTGGCAGACAGCGTTTTTAGAAATAATAGTTTATGATTAATATTGGATACAGCTCAAAGATAAGGAGTTTTTAGCGGATGGTTAAGTATTTTTTTCTGAAAGGTATAAAATGGGGCTTGAATTGGATATTAATCAGGAATAAAAAGGGGGCGCTAAAAATCCTATTTGCTGAAGTTTTCCTAATTTTGATTAAAAGTTAATTTCAGGAATTTCATTTTGCTAAAAATATTCTTCGTTAATATTCATATGATCAACAAGAATTTAATCAAGGCTTTAATAATCCGTTTATTATTATCATACATTCATTGCTGTGAACAGAATTGACAGACTTACCGCTATAATTATTCTGCTGCAAAGCAGGCCATTTATTAAGGTTGAGACTATTGCAGAGCGATTCAATATAAGCGAAAGAACCGTTTTTCGTGATTTAAAAGCTCTGGAAGAGGCAGGCGTGCCTATTGGCATAGAATCCGGAAAGGGGTACTTTTTGGTTGATGGTTATCATTTGCCTCCTGTAATGCTTACTCGCGATGAAGCAAGTGCTTTTATTGTGGCTGAAAAGTTGCTGGAAAAAAGTACAGATGCTTCGCTGCTAAGTCAATACCAAAATGGTTTATCCAAAATAAAGGCTGTTTTAAAAAGTGAAGAAAAACAGATGGCAAATGATTTGGATGATAGAATTTCAGTTAGCTCTTTTCCGAATGTTAAATCTGCAGGTGGATACATGGTAGAAATACTACAGGCAATAACAAAAAAAGTTAAACTTATTATCAGTTACCATGCCTCGTATAACAATAAAATAACTGAAAGGCAGATAGATCCGATAGGGGTTATCTATTATGGACTCGATTGGCACTTAATTGCCTTTTGTAATTT